>CAZSCZ010000024.1:0-18036 GCA_964605455.1 uncultured Spirochaetia bacterium | reverse complement strand
TTTTTCATTTTATGTAAATTTTTTATAAAAATTGCTTTTCATTCGTTACTGCTGTAATCTATGCCTGTTAATTGATAATTTTTGTCATAAGTGTATATCGTCTTTTTGCCTTCTATGTCTATCATTTTTATCCGATTATTTGCTCTGTCATAGAAATAATTTTCTTCAAATATTGCTCCTGTGACTTCATCTCCATCCTCTTTGTATTTTCCCAAAACTGTCTGCCTGATTAATCGGCCTATCTCATCGTATTGATATTGATTTTCTGTGCCATTCCCATATACAGCTTTTGTATTTTTCCCGCTCCTGTCATAATTATATGTGCCAATAATTTTTTCTCCTATCCATACCTCCACCATCCAGTTTACTTTGTTGTATTTATATTCCACTTCCATTCCAGACGGCAGTTTTACTTTTCTGATATTGCCATTTAAATCGTATTCTTGTGAAATTTTAAAACCTTCCTGTATGTTCTTATTTGTGCTTATCTTTGTGTATCTGATTTGCTTTTCTATCAAACGATTTAATTCATCATAATAATAGTTTTCAATCCCTACTTCATCCTCTATCTCTATCACATTCCCTTCTGCATCATAACGATATTTAATATTTCCTTCTGGTTTTGTTACATTTGTCAATTCATAGCGGGCATTATAATAATATTTTATTACATTCCCTTCTTCATCTATCTTTTTTATTAAATTCCCAACCCTGTCATATTCATACTTTATCTCTTTTCCGCTCCTTACCTCCTTCACCTTCCGATAATTCTTATCATACTCATACCTTATATAATTTCCACCTTTATCCTTTATGCTTACCACATTATCAAGATTATCATAACTATATATCGTTTTATTCCCCATTGCATCTATAATTGCCTTTATCCTGTTATTGCTATCATACTCCCATCTCTTTACATTGCCTTCCCCGTCTATCTCCTTTATCTTATTTCCCAACCCATCATATTCATATTGGACGCTATATTTCGTATTCGCTACCTTCACCAACCTGTTTAATTTGTCATAATAATATTTTACCCACCTGCCTTCACTGTCTATTACTTTTATCTTATTCCCGAAATAATCATATTCTATTCTGTTTTCATTTCCAGAAGCATCCACACTCTTTATCAGCCTGCTCATTTTATCATAGTAAAAATAACTCTTGTTCCCTTTCGCATCTTTTACCCAGATTCTTTGATTTATATTGTTATACCCATACTCTGTTACCTCTCCTTTTGCATTTTTTACTTTAATTAATCTTTTTAATCCATCATAGTAATATTCTGTAACATTTCCATTTTTATCTATCTCTTTTATTTTATTATCCAGAGCATCATATTCATATTTAACAGTATATCCCAGTGCATCATTTATCTCTATTAGCCTGTTCTTTTCGTCATATCTATACTCTGTTTTATTCCCTTCCGCATCTATCTCCTTTGTCTTATTTCCATTTCCATCATAATAATATTCTGTTGTGTATCCCATAGGGTCAATAATTTTTTTTGTCTTATACAATTCATTATATTCTATCCTTGTTATATTCCCATTCGGGTCTTTCTTTGCTATTATATTTCCAAGTAAATCATAAGTATTTGAAATATAACTCCCATCGGGATAGACAATCTTTATCTTCCGATTGAACTCATCATAATATATTTTCTTTATATTGCCATTTGCATCTTTTATCTCTATCTGATTTCCTAACTCGTCATATTTGTATTCTGTTTAAGAGAGTAAGGGTATTCTATTTTTATAAGCTCGCCTTTAAAATTGTAGTATTTTTTTATTGTTTGTTTGTCTTCTTCTTTATCTGTAGGATACGATATTTCTTCTACAATACGATTTTTATTGGCTATATCATAATAATATGTATATTCTTTTTTCCCGCCATCAGGGAAAAGTATTTGTCTTAATCTGCCTGCGCTGTCATAGAGATATTCTGTTGTTATTTTTTTATTTTCAGGGTCTTGTATCTTTTTTATTAATTCAGCTCGTTTATTATAGATATACTGGGTCTTATTATATATTTTGCTGTTCTGTCCGTCTTCTATTGTTTCTGTTAGAAGGTGTCCTAAATCTCCATAATATTTTATCTTTTTCTGTAAAATTTTGCCGTATTTGTTTTTTAATATTATTTCGCTTCTCTGCAGACTTGTGGAATAGTTTACTTCTTTTATGCTTCCATCTGGGTTTTTTGTGTATATTAACCTGTTTAATTTGTCATATTTATATTCTATCCGATTGCCAAGATAATCAATAAGTGCTGTTATATTCCCTGTGTAAAAGTCATATTCGTAATAACTGTGGATTGGTGCTCCGTCAAGGTATTTTGTTATTTTTGTGGGGTAGGCGTTTCTGTATTTTTCTGAATATTCATATTCTGTTATGTTTCCATTTGCATCAATGATTTTAATGAGATTGCCTGGATAATTGTCATCATATTCGTATCTGGTAAGAGTTTTCATTTCCCCATTTATATTCTTCTGTATCTCTGTCAGATTCCCATAATCATCATAGAAAAGTTTTACTTTTATTAAAAGCTTTTCTCCATTGCTTTTGTTGTATTCCCATTTCTCTGTTACCCTATTTATTATAAATTCGTCTTCGGTATAATAATATTTACTATGCTTTGTATGGGAATCTATTGAATTTGATTCTTTTGTTATATTAAAATTATTATCAAATGTATAAGTTGTTTTGTTGATTAAATATTCAGTGCCATTGATTTTTATTTTATTCGCAACAGATATAGGCTGGAATAGGTAAGAATAATTATGCACAGTTTTTTGGACAGATACAGGCACAGATGTAGTGCGTTTTTCAATAACAATATAATATTCACCCAGGTGATAACTTCTCTCTTTCCGTGTTGGGTGTGTAATGAGTACTTCCATTTCTTTGTCAGTATGTTTATAGTAGATTCTATACCATCTTTCCTCTGTTATCTGTATATGATGGTTTGTTGTTTTTGTGGTATAATTATACACATAATTATTTTCTGCTATTTCTTGATACTTATTTCCCTTATCATCAGTATATTCTGGTTTAACTGTTTTTATAATACTTCCACTGGAGTCTGAGTAATAATATGTGACATATCCGAGCTGGTCTTTTACTTCTGTATAATTATAAACAAGGTTAACAATATTATATAATTGTTTTGAATCTAAAGAGCCTTTACCTTTAACATACCAATCTTCATTTCCATCTTCATCTATTACTCCATATTCCCATTCCAGAGCTCCTTCAAAATATATCTGTATCTCATTATGATATTTTATATGTTTTTTATATTCTGTTATCTCTTGTGTAGAATCTGAAAATCTTGTCCTTATTCTTCTTCTTACTATCATCTTCCCTGTATTTTGAGTCTTATTATATTTCTTGTGTGTGCTTCCAAGTGATTTTTTTACCTCTTTCCAGTCTGTGTCTGTTATTGTGCCTTGATTATAATATACATCACTTTCTATTTTCTGGGTCAATTTATTATCGTAAACTTAAGCAAAGAATTTGGTGTTTTCTAATTCTTGCACCTGTATTTACAGTGGTAACATATTAGAAGACTTAAGTTTATGCTATCTCCCAAAGGTGTTCCCTAATTGATTTTCAAAAATTGGTATAACTTGCAAAATTTAATCTGATTTTTATAGACATTTAGATAATAATGTGCTATTTTTATATTCAAACAAAATTTTAGTAAATAAAATTAGTAACAGTTGAATATATATTATATTTTATTTTAAGGAAAGAATAATAGATGAATTATCTTTTATTTAGAATTCTTTTTCTATCATTCATTAGTTTAGTTGGATTATTTATTGTTGTTTTTATTATTTTTAAGAAAAAATGGAAATTTGATAATATCAGTTTTGATATTCTTCTTATTGCTATTTTTTCATTTCTTTTTGTATTATTTTCGTTATTATATAATCTGTATTTTTATTTAGGTAAATTTCAACTTTCCCTTTTTCTTGCCCGGATAAGTTGGAATGGGGTTTTTGTAATCTCATCTGGATTAATGCTTGCTCTTGATTTGAGGTTTCCCAGGTTTAAAAGAATTTATAAATATTTAATAAGTTTTATCCCTGCTTTAATTATCTTTATTCCTGCAATCTTAACAGATAAAGGTTTTAAAAAATTTATTATTATAAAAAATATCCCAGTTCTGATAGGTGGTGAATATGAAACAATTTTCCGATTGATTTATATGGCACCTCTATTTGTTACAATTGTTTTTTTGTTTGATTATTATAAAAAGGAAACAGGATATAAAAAGAAACAGATATCTTATTTTATTTATGGAACAATGCTTTATGCTATTGGGAGTGTTTTATCTGGCACCATTGTTCCATTTTTTACTACAAGCCTTTTAATAAAAGATCTATTATATGATTCTATTATGATTTTCCTAATGCTTTGGTTAGTGTTCCTTACCTATGCCATTATTAAATATAGATTAATGGAAATTGAAACTATATTTCATAAAACCCTTATATGGATTATTGTTTCCTTTTCTATATTATTACCACTTCTTTTGTTTTTCTATTTTACTGCTCAATTTTTCCACTTTTTTTCCCGAGTTCAGCTTGCTATTATATTTTTTATTATTGTTTATCTTTTTAATAAATATAACAATTATTTGCAGCCAAGGATAGATAGATTTTTCCAAAGAAGGAAATATAACCGTGAAAAGTTTTTTGAGAATTTCATCAGAGAATTATCAATTCTTTCAGGTATAGAAGATTTACATAATAAAATTACTCAAGTCATTTCAGTAACTCTTTATTCAGAGAATGTTAAACTCTTTATTTATAATAATAATATAAAAGATTTTGTGGAATTTACAAAAGGCTTAAATGATAAAAGATTTCAAAATCAATGGTTTACTGGGTTTTTAGAGAAAAATGAAGAGATTGTAGAAAAAGATATGCTTTTATATGACCCTAAATATTCCCATATAAAAGCAAAAGTTTTAAGAATTTTTAAGCGGATGAATAGTGAATTATGCATTCCATTTACAGTAAATCATCAGTTAGTAGGTTTTATGTTTCTTGGAAAAAAATCCAACTTAAAGAATTATACTTTGGAAGATATAGATTTTCTTGAAATGCTTAGAAGTCCTATTGCCATTGCTATTAACAATTCTATTACTTACAGTATGGCTATTACTGATCCTCTTACTGGACTTTACAATAGATATTTTCTGTTCCATCTGCTGGAAAAAGAGATTAATAAATGCAAAAGATATAGTAATGTTCTAACATTAATGTTTGTAGATATGGATTATTTAAAAAAGTTAAATGATATTTATGGGCACAGAATTGGAGATATTTGCTTGAAGGAACTGGCAAAGGAAATTTTAAAGAATACGCGTGATTCAGATATATGTGTTCGGTATGGCGGAGATGAGTTTCTTGTGCTTATGCCTAATACAACTATTAAAGGTGCATTAGCAGCTTCTTCAAGACTTTTACGCTCTATTCAAAGGAAAATTGTAAGAGTAGATGGAAAGAAAATCAAGATTTCTGTTAGTATTGGCGTAGCTCAATATGACCACAGGTTTAAAAATTATAATGAATTATTAATAATGGTGGATAAGGCTCTTTACAAAGCTAAGCTAAAAGGAAGAAATAGAGTGGAAATAATGTAATTTAAATACTCTTTTAAAAATTTTTATTCTTCTGGGCGGGGATAGGATTTACATTTCATTGTAAAAAAATACTTGAAATTTTACAAAAATGTGATATACTATATTTAATAAAACATTTTCGTAAATATAAAATAATTTCAATAATTTGTAAAAAAGGATTTTGTATGTAATAAGTTAGTGGTAATATTAAAACGATGAATCTTATTAAACTAAATTATTTATGCACAGTAAAATTATCACTTGTATTAATAGTTATTATGCTTTTACCTTATTTATTGAATGCAACAATATACTATGTTAAAACTAATGGCAATGACAGTTTATCTGGAACAAGCTGGCAGAATGCGTGGAGAACTATTCAAAAAGCAGCCAATACTATGATAGCAGGGGATATAACTTATATTTCTAATGGAACATATTATGAGAGTGTTGTAGTAGCAAATAGTGGGGCAGCTGGAAATCCAATTACTTTTCAGGCTTATAATTCTGGTACTGTTACTATTGATGCGAATTATAGCTCAACTTATGTTTTTTCTATTGATAATAAAACTTATATTAGCATTATAGGAGTTAATATTTTGCATGGAACACAGTATGGTATTTACATTAATGGCAAGTCAGACAATTTTTATATATCTGACTGTAAATTTGTTCATGATGGCTCGGTAGGGGGGATATATACAAGAGGGCCTGCTTCTGGGAGCGACTGGTGGGTCCGAGATGGTGTGATTACAAACTGTGTTTTTACAAATAATACGGCTGGGATTGAGTTTGGTGTGTATACCGAAAAAATCTTGGTGGTTAATAATTCATTCATTGGAAATACAATAGGAATAAGATTTGGTTGGGAATGGGGGGTATGGGATACAGTCCGCAAGATTACAGTAAAAGGTAATTATATATCTCATAATACTTTCAGAGGTGTAACAACTGATACAGCAGGTCCGAATATTAAATTTTATAATAATACAATTAATAGTAATGCCGATGAAGGAATATATTTTCGTGATGCAAGTTACACAACATACAGTAATAATATCATTATTGGAAACGGAAAAGAAGGTATAGAAATTGATAATTGGGATGAGGATACTTCTTATCTTTATAGAAATACAATAAAAAGGAATAATTATGGAATTTGTATCTTAAAATATGATAATTGCACTCTTAAGTATAATAGAATTTGTTCTAATGGATTTTGTGGAATATATTTGAGTAACTCAGACAAAAATACGATTATTAGTAATCATATCTTCCACCATTCAATGGGAATTGAGATTACTAGCTCTGATAGCAATACTATGGTATCAAATGTTATAAGGCATAATAATACTGGAATTCGAATACTTGCTGAAACTTCAACAAACAACAAAATTATACGAAATACAATATATTCGAATAGTGCTACAGGTATATATTTATATCTTGATACAGGTAAACCTGTAACAGCTACCAACTATATATTAGCAAACTATATTTTTGGACCTAATCAAAATTATGGTATTAATATTAGCAGTGCTGATAATACAATTATACAATCAAATTTTATTCACCACAATGATTCTTATGGCATACGTCTTATCAACGATGCTACTGGTAACAGAATTATTAAAAATACAATTTTTTCTAATACTTGGAATGGAGTCATTATTTGGACGCCAGATGGTGATAATAATTTTATATTAACAAACAATATATACGGACTAAATCAATATAGTGGCATTTTTATTAGTCAAGGAGATGAAAATACTGTGATGTCTAATAAGATTCATCATAATCAACATTATGGTATTCAAATTTCCTCTTCTGCAAATAGTAACAATGTTATTAAAAATATAATTTATTCTAATGCTGATTGTGGCATATTTATGACTGATTCTGATCATAACAATATTTTCACCAATATAATTTACGGTGCAAATCAAAATAGAGGAATAAATCTTACAGGTTCTTCTGGTAGTCATTCTGTAAAGGTTGTAGGCAATTTTATTTATAATAATGAGGAAACAGGAATCTATTTTGATTGGTCTGATAATTCTATAATACAGCATAATAGAATTTATTCTAATCCAATTGGTATTTATTATGAAGATTCTACATCTGAAATATCACTTAATACTATTACAAACAACAATTATGGAGTAGTTTATGCTTCAGGCTCTTTGACAGGATTTCATAAGAATAATCTTTCACCAAACAATTGTGCTTTTTCAAATGCATCAGGCTTATCGGTAAAAGTTACGAACAACTGGTGGGGCAGCACTATTGCTTCTGTTATTAAGAGCAAAACTATTGGTATTACATCTTATGATGAATTTACACCTTATAGATTATTTGGTGAGTTTGATATTACACCTGGTGCAGATACTGAAACACCTGATATTATTACAGGAGTTCATTCTTATATAACAAACTGCAAAGTAAAGATTGTTTGGAATATGTCAGATGCCCCTGATTTTGCAAGATATAGTGTGTATCGCTCCCATATTTCTGGGACTACAAATTTAACAAGAAGTGATGTTATCACAAACATTTATAATAGAAATATCACCAATTATATTGATACTCCTCCAAATAGTGGAGCAATTTTGTATTACAGTGTAACAGCACTGGATAATTTTATATATACAAATGAAAGCTGGTATTCAACTCAGACTGTTGTAACATTAAAAACTGCAATTACAATTGTTAAATCAGTTTCAAATGTAATCCTCAAAAATAATTCAGTTCCTGCAATTCCAGGGGCTACTATTACATACAAGATAACCTATTCAAATAATGGTTGCTTTTCAGCTAATAATGTGATAATTTATGATAAGGTTTCCAAAAATGAGGTTTATTTTACACAAGGAGGAGGCACTGCAACAGGCTGGATATTTGAGTGTAGCACAGATGAATCACCCGAACAGTCTTATAGCTCAGCAGATTATGTATCTATATTACCATCTGATAAAAGTAAAATTAGATGGATTCGTTGGAAAAAGCCTATAGTTACTCCAGATGAAGATGGATTATTTTTGCTTTATAAATTAATTATAAAATGAAAAAAGGAGACAAAATGAAAAAGTTTGGATGGTATGTTTTTCTTTTTTCTTTTATATTTATATTAAATCTTCTTGCATTTCAAACAAAATCAAGATTTCTTAATTTAGTTCAAAGGAAAGCATTTTATTTTTTCTGGAATGAAGCAAATCCAAAAAATGGTCTGATACGGGAAAGGGCAGCCAATTTTATGGAAGGAGATACTGACCCTCGGTCACTTGCAAGTATTGCATCAGTAGGATTTGGATTAACTGCTATATGTATTGGTCATAGCAGAGGCTGGATAAGTTATGATAAAGCTTATCAGAGAATATTAACTACGCTTAAATTTTTTAAAAATTCTGTAGAAGGGACAAATGGATTTTATTACCATTTTTTGAATATTTATACTGGCAAAAGAGCAGGAGATTGTGAGCTTTCTTCAATTGATACAGCTATTTTTCTTGCTGGTGCTCTTTTTGCAGGGGCATACTTTAAAGGTACGCAGATAGAAAGGATAGCTGATCAGCTGTACCGTAAAACAGATTGGGATTGGATGCGAAATAAGAAAGTATATATCTGTATGGGATGGAAACCAGAAGAAGGTTTTTTGCCATATTACTGGCAGGATTATAGTGAGGGATTCTTGCTTTATGTTCTTGCAATTGGTTCTCCTACTCATCCACCAAAAAATGGGGTAGAAGGTTGGAAGAGATTTAATATGCCTGTTGGGTCATATAAAAAATATAAATATGTTTATTGTCCCTGGCGTAATGCTTTATTTATTCATCAATATCCACAATTGTGGCTGGATTTGAGAGATAAAATTTATAATTCTATAAACTTTTTTGAAAATTCTGTAAAGGCAACTTTAGCAAATAGGCAATATTGTATTGATAATAGCTCAAAATTTAAAAGTTATAATAAAAACTGTTGGGGCTTAACAGCTTGTGATGGTCCTGATGGTTATACAGTTTATGGTGCGCCACCTTGGGATGAGAGATATCCAGCTGCTTTAGATGGGACAGTTGCACCAACTGCCGCCGGTGGCTCTGTGATGTTTACACCTAATGAATCAATTAGAGCATTAAAATATATGTATAAAAATTTTAAAGAAGATATATGGGGAAAATATGGATTCTGCGATGCATTCAATATTGATGAGGATTATTATGATGGTGATGTAATAGGAATAGACCTGGGAGCTATGTTGCTTTCAATTGAAAATTATAGAACAGGTCTTGTCTGGAAAAAATTTATGCAGATAAGCTACATTAAAAATGCACTTAAAAAAATGGGATTTAAGGATAAAAATAAGTAATTACTCAAAAAATTTTTCCTTCAAAAGTAGCTCTTTTACATTTTGGAATATTGGGTCTTTTTCAAATCTCTTTTGCATTACTCCATTATTTAAATAATTATCCAGTGTAACCAAAATCATTCCTTGGTCCAATCCAAGATACTTATGAGTTACAATATCATTTTCTATATCTACAGAATCATATAGACCATATTCGCCATAAATTTCTGGATATTCTTTAATCAATTCCCTTAAATTTTTCATAACTACTTTGGGCTTATAAGAAGATAGAGCCAGAATAATTGCGTGAGGAGTAACAATTCCTTCAGGTTCATATCCTTTTGCACCAAGCACAGTGATACCAAATTCATGATACCCACCCCACATATTATCTGGAGTAGAACAAGGTGAAAAACCCCAGAATTTATATCCTCTTTCCTTTGCATAAGCAATATGGAGTTTAACAATTCTTTCATTATTAAGTCCAAAACTATTTGGTGCCCATTTTTTTTCATTTATTACAATAGTAGGCATAAGAAATTCAAACATACTTCCACCCCAACTGGGTACTATTTTTTCTCCTGCATAAGTATAATATCCTTCAAAAACCTTTACTCCAAAATATGTGCGCCATTTTCCTTTTGGTTTCTGTCGTTGCCAATCCCATTCTACTGGTAATGTTCGGTATACCTTGAACCAGTGTTCTTTGGGTACATCTCCCTTTCCTATGGCAATCAAACTTGCTACACGCGGTTCTGTAGCTATTAAGCCATAATGATATTTTGTAGGTACTTTCTTATCAGTATGATAACCCAGTCTCATCTGACCATTTGATGGGTCATATAATTTAGAAAAATCCATTTTATTTAAAATTTCGTCCACTTCTTTTTTGAGTTTCCCATTAAATGAGTTTCTTAAGCAGATCAATCCTGCTGCCATCCAGCCATTATCTACTGTAGAAATATATTCGCAAGAGATTTTCGCATTTTTTGTAAGATACCAATTATAAAAGAGTCCTTTCCACTTTTTTAATTTTTTTAATGTTTTCAACATCCGTCTTAGTAAAGCAACCGCTTCTTTTTCATTTATGAATCCAAAGTCATAGGCTGCTAAAATACAAAGAATATGTAGCCCCACATTTGTAATGTTAGTATAATCACCTATATGACTATCTTTTAAACCTTTTCCAACTTTTATATGGTCCATAATAAGAAATGTATTTCTATCGTATATATTTGCAAAATAAAGCCAGGTATCTTTTGCAATTTGTAAAAGTAATTTTTTATCACCTTGGTTTAAATTAATTTTTTTAACGATTGATTTTGGGAAACCAATAAGTCTATTTCGCGGTTTTGTATATTTTAAAAGTTTAAAATCTTCAATTGATATTGAGACATCTTTCTTTGGAAGAAATTTTATATCGTCAATATATATCCGCCCTTTTGGAACATTTGCTGAGACATTTTCAAAAGTGAATAAAAGTTTTTCAACACCTTCCCAGTTAAAATTTTCTAAATTGCCTGTAAATTCATCAAGACTAATGCTATATTTTTTCCATCTTGTTTCAATATTAGTAATAATGTAAAAAATTTCTTGATTCCAAGTACATATTTTAACTTTGAGAATAGAATTGAATCCAGCTTCTTTATCTCCTTTTATATAAAATTCTAATTTGTTGAATAGACTTAAATCCATACCACAAAATGGGCATAAATAACCTACTTTTGAATTTATAGGTTCTACATTATAATCTATGCATAGATAATATCCTTTATTGTGTAAATCTTGGTCAGAGATTATAGATACCTTACAATAAGCATCTCTATATTTAGGCTCAAGATTTACTCCTTCACATTTTTTATCCATTACATTGAACCACTTAGTTTTATCAAAATCAATTACTACTAAAGGGTGCTCGGGATCAATTATTGTTGCTATAGCATTTGCAAAATTTATGCTTAATAGCAATATTAAGAGAATAGAAAATTTTCGCATTTTCATCTCCTCCTACACTAAATTTTTTATCTATCATATTTATGGTGCTACGGCTTTTAATTAAAGATTTTCGCAATAGGAAATAATTTAATAAATTGTATTCCATATGTCAATAATTTTTTAGTATTTTTTAGGGGAATTTTTCCTTAATATTTTTTTATGCAACAGGAATTATCTGTTCATTACATTATTTAACTTTTTTGCTATCTAATATCATCGTATTATGTAGTTTCTTCCTGTGTAGTTGTTTCCTGTGCAGTTTTTTCAGGTTTAGTTTCCTCGGTAGATTCTGAGGTTGTTTCCTGTTCTGTTTTAAGTGGTTCTTTTACTTCAGACTTTGCTTTTTCTTTTTGCTTTAAATATTTTGATTTTTTCTCCATTTCTTTTTTGAGAAGTCTTAACCTTCGCTGAGCTCTTTTTAATCTTTTTCGTAATTTTCTAAATTCAACATCTTTTTCTTTTTCCTGCGAATTTGAGAAGTTTTTCTCTTTTTCTGATACCTGCTTTTTTATTTCATCCACTTTGTTTTGCCATTTTTCTATTAGACTTAAATCCATATTCTATCCTCCAATTTCAATTTTTATAATATATATAATTTCTTATTATTCATACTTTTTTAAAAAATTTGAAATACTCTTTAATTGTTAATATATTTACAATTATAACAACACAGCAGACATTTCAATAAATAAATTCTGTTGCGTTGTGCTAATAATAATAAAAATGGTAAGAAAAGTCAAATAAATTTTGCTTTTTACAGTAAGCCAATCACAGCAAATTTTAATGGTAGTAATATTAGTTCTGATGGTGGCTTATTATATTATTTATCATTTAATATATAATTAGGCTCTGAATGAATTGTTGGGAATTTGTTGGGAAAAGAAAAATGTATTATATTAGGTCTCATACTTCCTAATAATTTTAAAATGCTTTCATATTATATAAAATTGAATTTATGTGATAGATAAGTAAATGATTAGAATCAACAAAATAATTCTCTTTTATCTTAAATTTGGGTTGAATTATTCCTTCTCCTATTATTACAATACTTTCTTTGTCAATTAAATTATCATTTTTTATTACATCCATAATTGAATGTGTTTTAATAATTTTTCTTCGTGGAAAAATACATTTTACACAAAAATATTTATCTGTTTTATTTCATAATGTTCATTCTGCTTTTTTATTTTTATATCGTGAATATTATATCCCTCTATTTTCAGTGCAATCAACAATGAAAGAGAAGGGATTAAATATTTTTTCCATTTAACAAATAGAGGTATTCCGTAAAATTCTTTAATATCACCATCTTTTTTTATATATCCATTTACATGTCCAATAAAATTTTCGCTTTTTAGAAAACATTTATCAGGAAAAATAATTTTATCCATTTCCATAGTATATTTTGAATTTACTAAATTTTTCGTTGGAATTATCCAATGAATATTACCATATTTTTCTATGTTTAACATATTTCCATTATATACGTTATTATCCCATTTTCCCATTTGCAAATAAAGATTTTTTATATTGTATTTCTTTATAAAAGATTCTAATTGCATTGATTGAGTTAATGATGTAGAACTTAAAAAATATTTTATTATAATAAGATATGGTTTTCTTTCAAAGACATTTTTTAAAGTAGATAAAATAGCCTCTCTTCTATTAGGAAACTGTTTTTGTGTCAAATTATCGTAATATATAAGGAAAACATTATTGAGATACCATTTATCTAAAAATTTAACATTTTTCTTTTCAGGGAAGTAATTTTTTGTACAGCTTAAAGATACATTTAAAACTAATATAATTAATAATGTGAGTTTATTTACTTTCATCATAACTGAATAACCTCCTTATTAGTAATTTCATTTAATAAATTTCTAAAGTCAAATATATTTCAGAAAAATCTGTAAATCCAGATATAGTGAAAATTTTAATATATATGTAATCAACTTTTAACTTATTTTTATAAGAAAGATAGCATGAACTAATTCATACTCCTATTACTAAAAATATAAGAAAAAATTATATTTATAAAAAATATATAATAACAATTTTTACAAACAAAAAGATTTAAAAGATATTTCCATCCCAAAAATATTTTTATATTGAGGAACAGCGAGACGAACAATGAACATATTCTGACAAAAGCAGATAAAAAACAATAAGCTATACTATTTTAAAAATCAAATTATTTCCTTTTAATCATTTATTTTTGTTTCAATTTCTTTTGCTATCTGTTGATATACATCATCTGAAAAAGAGATGTTATATTGTTTAAGAATATGAATAATATTATTTTTTGAACAACCAGAAGCAATTAAAGTTTTAAGCATATCAAAGAAGGAATCATCAGTTCTTTTATATTTTTCCGGCAGGATGACAGGCCTGAAGTTGGATGTACGAGTTCTTGGGACGGAGAGGTTAAGTTTATCATATTTGATATTTAATATTTTATTATGGAACCCATTTTTAACTTTGTCTGGGTTGTTCTGGACGAATAGGTCATATTCAGCAAGCATAATGATGTTAATGAGATTTTCAATAAGAAAGAGAAGTACAAAATAAAAAAGTAATTGGAATGAATTAATTCTAATAAAAAGAAAGATAAGATTTTGGTTAAATAAAGAAAGATTAAATAAATAAAAATTCTAAATTTTTACCAAAAATTTGTTATATTAAGAAGTATGAGTAATTGGGAATTATAGTAATAAATAATTAGTCAGTTGTCCACAAATTTTTTTATAGATCTTTTCTATTGAAATTTTATTTTTATTTATTATAATTATTATATGATAGAGAATATTATAAATACATTAAAGGGATTTCATCTATCAAAAGAGATGATAGTTCTTTTTATAAGTATGTTACCCATATCGGAATTAAGAGGAGCAATACCTCTGGCAGTGCTTCATTTTAAATTTCCAATTTATAAAGCATATATTATCGCAGTAATAGGTAATTTAATTCCTGTTTTACCTATAATTTATTTTCTTGAACCAATAAGGAAATTTCTCTCTAAAATAAAAATATTTAAGATATTTTTTGAATGGCTTTATAGGCGAACTTATAAAAAGAGTCAGAAGGTTATGAAATATGGTGCAATAGGTTTATCTTTATTTGTTGCAATTCCTTTACCAGTTACAGGTGCGTGGACAGGTTCAGTAGCTGCAATTATTTTTGATATAAAACCACATTATGCATTTCCTGCTATTATTTTAGGTGTAATTTTGGCAGGAATAGTTGTTTCCGCATTTGTTACAGGTATTATAGCGATTTAAAAATTTTTATTGAAAATTTTGTTTTATCTATTATCTTACTTTTATGGAAGTCAAATTTATAAAACTGGTAAAAATAATTGATAAATTAAGAAGCAAAAAGGGTTGCCCTTGGGATAAAAAACAGAATTTTAAATCAATTAAAGAGCCACTTTTGGAAGAGAGCTATGAAATAATTGATGCTATAAATTCAAGAGATTATAATAAGTTAAAAGAAGAGCTTGGGGATTTATTAATACAAATTGTATTTCTTTCAAGATTGGCTAAAGAGAAAAAGCGATTTAATGTATATAATGTTATTGATAATGCAATAAAAAAATTGATAAGAAGACATCCTCATATATTTGGAAAAATAAAAGTAAAAGGTACAAAAGATGTTCTTAAGAATTGGGAGCAAATTAAAAGAGCAGAAAAGAGTGAGAGAAAATATATTTTGGATGATATTCCAGAGATTTTGCCTGCACTTTTAAAAGCAAAAAAAGTGCAGAATAAAGTAAGCAGATTTGGATTTGATTGGGAAAGGATAGATGGTCCTGTAGAGAAATTAAAAGAAGAGATTGATGAATTTCTTCAGGCAGTAAAAGCAAACAGGAAACGCAGGATAGAAGAGGAGATTGGTGATATTCTTTTTTCAGTGGTAAATATTGCAAGATTTTATCATATTAATCCTGAGGAAGCATTGAATAGCACGGTCAAAAAATTTATAAAACGATTTAATTTTATAGAAGATTCATTAAAAAAAATAGGTAAAAGTATATCTGAATCTACAATAGATGAAATGGATTATTATTGGGAAAAATCAAAAAAAATTAAATAGGAGGATTTATTATGGGAGACTTAATCAGGGAACCGGTAGTAAGTGGTATGTTTTATCCAGCGGGCAAAGACAGTTTAGCAAAAATGATTGCTACACTTCTTACACAGGCAAATTCCGAAAAAAGAGAAGGGAGAAAATTATTTGGATTAATATCTCCTCATGCTGGTTATATATATTCAGGCGGTTGTGCTGCATATGGATATAAGCTCCTCAAAGGAGAAAAATTTGATACTGTAATTGTTATGGGCCCCTCTCATTATGCTTATCTGGATGGGGCATCTGTATGGACTGAGGGATTTTATAAAACACCGCTTGGAAGTGTTCCAATTGATAAAGAATCCGCTCAATTTCTGCTCTCACAAGATGTGAATATTGAATTTCATCAGATTGCACATTTACAGGAACATTCAATAGAGGTCCAAATTCCTTTTCTTCAATATGTTCTTAAAAATAATTTTGAACTTGTTCCTGTAGTTATTGGTAATCAATCTTTGGAATATGCAAATATCCTTTCTGATGCAGTTGTAAAATTACTACAGCAGAAAAATAAAAAATACCTTCTAATAGCGAGTTCTGACCTTTCTCATTATCATTCTGATGAGGTAGCTAAAAGGCTTGACAGTGCTGTAGTAAAGATTATAGAAAAAATGGATGTAGAGGGACTGGTTTCACTATTAGAGAGCGGGAAAGGAGAAGCGTGTGGAGCAGGTTCTATAATGGTCTTACTGCTTGCTGCAAAAAAAATGAATGCAAATATTATTGATATTCTTAATGTAACAAATTCAGGTGAAGTTTCAGGTGATAAAAGTAGAGTTGTCGGTTATATGTCTTCTGCAATTTATTATTAACAAGGGAGATTATGATTATGATAGATGTGCTTCAAGAAGAAGATAAAAAATTTTTATTAAAAGTTGCAAGAGATGCTATATGGTCAAAATTAGTAAATGAAGAGCTGCCAGTATATTACAAAGATAAAGAGCTATACAGTGAAAAAACAGGTGTAATTATAAAATTAAAAATTAATGAAAGATTACGAGGTTATGTGGCTAAAATTGAACCTGAAACAGGACTTCTTGAAACAATTCAGCAGATAGCCATCCACTCTGCATTTTATGAGCCAAGATTTATTCCTTTAAAAAAAGATGAATATGAAAAATTATCTATTGAAATTTTTATAATAAAAGAAGTAAATGAGTTAAAAGATTTTAAAGCCATAAATCCTCAGAAAGATGGTATAATGATAAAAAATGAATTTACTATAGGCTTATTGTTGCCTGATGATTTCCTGGAATTTGGACTTACACCTGAAGAATATGTAAAAGAAGCAACTCTTAGAGCTGGACTTTCCCAGGATACAGGCAATATTCAATATTTTGCTGTAGATTTTATAAAGATTGAAGAATAAATGAAAAAGAGGCGTATATCAAGTATTTTATTTGTATGTACAGCAAATTCAGGCAGAAGTCCGATGGCTGAATATTATTGTAAGCAATTAGCTAAAAGGATGGGGATTAATCTGAAAATAGATTCTGCTGGAACTGATTATTATTCTGTAGGGATTTCAGAATATAGTTTAATATTGCTTAGAGAGGATGGAATAAATGTAATTTCTCACAAACCAAAAGTTATAAATAGAGAATTATTAAATTCGTTTGATTTAATTTTATGTATGGATAACTCGCATATAAAAAAAATTAGTGAAAGGTATCCAGAAGTTAAAGATAAACTATTTTTACTTTCCCAATTTGTGGAGAATAAAAATGATGAAATTATAGATCCCATTGGAATGGGGTTTACAGAATATAGGAAAGTATACAACAAATTAAAGTATTATATTGAGGGTTTAATGAGAAAAATATCAAAGTAGGGCGAGGATTTACACCCCGCCACAAACAAATAGTGGTATATAAAATACTGATTGTAGGGTCTATTTTTGATTAATTAAAATGAAATTCCAGCGGAAACAG
>CAZSCZ010000023.1:0-18115 GCA_964605455.1 uncultured Spirochaetia bacterium | reverse complement strand
TATCCAATAAATTTCAGAATAGGTGTAGCAGGTCATCTCTTAAAACAGCAATTACATATTACCAGTGATGTTATGTTAATTGAACCATTCCCTACTGATAAAGAAAAAAAAGGAAAAATGCAATTTAGATATTATACAGGTGCAGAATATAATTTCCTAAAAATGTTTTCTGCACGTGCTGGATTTAATTTTAAAGAAATTACAGCGGGAATTGGTATAAAATATGGTGGATTTGCCCTTGATTATGCTTATGCTTGGAATTATAAATCTTTACTTGCTGCTCATCAGTATTTGAGAATTTCTGTTATTGCAAACATAGACGAAATTATATTCATTAAAAAAATTGTCCCCGCTTCTAAAATACCAACAACCGGTCATCTCGTTATGGGACAGAGAAATAAAAAAATTGCTGAACATAGATCTCTTGATGCAAAAATTAATTATGATATAATTGATTATCGCACTTCAAATATTTTGAATCTCCATTCCCCTGTTCTGGGACTTACTGTGGACGAATTTTACCAATTTCTTAATGATAAAAATATAAAACAAATAAAATTTATTATACCTGTAAGTGAAAGTGGATTTGCTTTTATATATGATGAAGATTTGAAGAGACTTATCAATTTAAAAAAGGATATCTTAATAAGCTTTTATCTGCCAGGTACTTATATAAATTTCAAAGGAAAAGTCCCAATTGAAATAAAGAAAACTTCAAAGTTTATTCAGGACGCACTTATCCATTTTAAAAACGAATTAAATCTCCCTTTAAATAAATATGAAATTATATTCCCAGAAGTAAGCTTTATTAATAATACCACACACCTATACTTTAGTGTGGTAGATAATGTATTGGATTTTATTAAAAAAAGAAAAGAGAATTTGGGTAATATTAAATTGATTATTCCTGGTTATTTAATGTTAATTGATAATCATAAAGCATTTAAGCGTTCTATCCTTGAAAAAATAAAAAATAAATTTTTTCCAGTAATAAAAGATTATAGTTTTGAATTTGAATATGAAAATACAAAGGATAAAAATAAGATTATAGAAATTGCAAATCTAAACCAATATATACAACAGTCTGCAAATAAAATAAAAGATATTTTTAAGGATAAGAAAGAAATTAATTTCTATGGGAACCTTACTTATGATTTAAAAGTCAATAAAGTAAAACAACAATTCTTTTACGCATTATGGCTTGCAAATGGAATAAAATCTTTACTTTTTAATAAATTTACTCATATATATGTGCCTTTAAAACCTGAAAAAATAATTTATAAAGATATAATTGCAAAAGAGAAGATGTTGCTTAAATTAGATAAGATGTATCCTGATTTAAAAGAAACAGACCCGGAAAAGTACAAAGAGATGATTCGCAATATTGAGAAAAAACTTAATGTAAAAAGAAAAATTGAAGATTTTGATATTATAAGTGAAAAAGAAAAGAAACCTGGTTATTATATATTTGAAATTTTTAATAAATATATATTTGAAGAATTGATTTTAGATAAAGATGAATGCATAGTAACGAAGAATAAAAATAATGATGAAACTGCGATTATATATATAAACAATAGTGATGTATCAAAGCAGGTAGATTTAAAACTTGAAAACTTAGCAAAAGGTGTATATAAGATTGAAAAGATAATCTATAGTAGTGAACTATTTTATGAAAAAGTAGATAGACCCAAAGTAGTGGAAAGTTATGAAATAAATATTGTAAAAGACTTAAAGATAAATGATAATCTTTTACCAACAAGCATTACGATAATACATTTAAAAGCAGAACCAAAATAAAATTTAATTTAAAAGATTTATCAATCCCAGACTTAAGATACACGATATAAGTGGTGTAAAAATCCAGCCTAATAGTATATGTAGAAGTGTTTTTAAATTAATAGTTCGCATACCCTTAATTATCCCTATTCCCAATACGGCTCCAATGATAGCTTGGGAAGTTGAAACAGGCACTCCTATCTTGGCATAAATATGGACGGTAGTAGCTTCACCTAAAATAGCAATCAAAGCTGAAAATGCATCAAGAGGAACAAGTTTTTTACCTACAGTGAACATAACATTTTTAGAGTAAGTAATAACACCTAACGCAATACTTGTTCCACCTATTAATGCAAGAGTTACAGGTGACAAGCCTGTAATATGAGCAAAAACACCTGTAACATTTGCTACATTATTTGCACCAAGTGCATAGGCTCCATATGTCCCACCTATTATCAAACCTATCCGTAATATAAAATCAATTTGAAATAAATTTAAATTAAGATTATTTAAAATAAAACTTAAAATAGTATATAATATTATAGCAATAAACATTGCACCAATAGGGGTTCCTATCCAACAAATTATAACTTTTGAAAGTGATTTAAAATTAAAATATGAGTTATAGATTCCAATACCAATAATTGCTCCAACAACTGACTGTGATGTTGAGACAGGCAATTTTAAATAAGTCATAAAAATTACAGTAAGTGCAGCTGCAATAGCAGAGATAAAAGCAGTTATAATACTTTGATTTGTTAATGCACCTAATGTTTCAATTCCCTTTGCGCCTTCTAATATTGCTCCAAGGATTACAAATATACCCGTAAGTATTACTGCAGTGGTATATTTTACCATTCGTGAAGCAACAGCTGTTCCAAATACATTAGCAGCATCATTTGCACCTAATGACCATCCTAATAGAACCCCAGAACTTAGATACAAATACCCCATTATTTTACACCTTTACTTTAATGTTAATTATATTAACCATATCCCCTATCATCTCTCCAAAGTCTGAGATGCTACCTATTTCTAATATTAATTCCTTTAACAAAATTTTTTCACAAGTCTCTACTTCTTTTGCATCAAATAGTTTCTTTATCATCTCTCGTTCCTTTCTGTCAGATTCACTTTCAATTTTATCAAGACTTTCAACAATAGCTCCTACATTTTTTGGAGCCTGAAACAATGTTGTAACCAGATTAATTGATTCATCTATTGACTTTAAATTTATATCAATCAATTCTATAAAATCGTCTCTTAAAAATTGTGGAATATGCATATTTTGTAAATTTATCATAAATAATACTGTCTCACATTTATTTGGGAGTTTATCAAGTTCCTCAAGAAGCCCTAAAATATCACCTCTAAATTCTGGAAGAAGTGCTTTCCCATAAAGATGACATTCAATTTCGCGTCTCAGATCGTCCGCCTGAGATTCTTTAAAGTGAACTGAAAGAACTTCTTCATTAAATTTTTCTGTTACTTTTCCTTCAAAAAAATTAGTAATTATCCTTTTGAATAAATTTTTTGTCTCATTAATATAATTAAGATATGCATAAATTTTCTCTTCAACAGCTTTTCCTTTACCAAAAAATAATTTCATAGGAATTTCCCTCCTGAAAGGATTAATATAGCAGAATATAACAAACAGAATTAATAAAGTCAATA
The DNA here is from genome assembly GCA_964605455.1 of uncultured Spirochaetia bacterium. Classification (GTDB taxonomy): domain Bacteria; phylum Spirochaetota; class JAHITG01; order JAHITG01; family JAFGFC01; genus CAZSCZ01. The sequence goes on along the minus strand of CAZSCZ010000023.1, from coordinate 14,662 downwards.
AAAAACTTATGTGGGGACGGTGCACAACTTTATTAACTTTGAAAAACTTATGTGGGGACGGTGCACAACTTTATTAACTTTGTAACTTTGCGCACAGTTATCTCAGTTCTCTTCTCTGTGTGTTCAGAAATTATAAAATTAATAAAGTTGTGCACCGTCCCCAGTTTTCACAGTTTTCAGTTTTTTTACATTCTGTAGGTGTGAAGCTGTGTGGTTTTCGTCTGTTTTGGTCTGGAAACTTCCGGCTTTGGTGGCAAAAAGTTAATAAAGTTGTGCACCGTCCCCCTATATAGGGAAGAGAGGGAAAGAAGGTGGTGGCTTATCACCACCACCCCACCTGATAGTTCCTTCTTTTTTAAAGAAGGAACCCCATCAGTAGAACATACACGACCATCCATAATAATTATATACTATAAAAAAAGAAAGTCAATTAAAATTTTTAAAATTTTGACAGGCAAAATCTGTGTTTCTATTTTTTATTTATGATATATAATCTTTAATTATGGAAAAGCGAAATTGAAAGTGTTCGGTAATTTAAGTGGCAAAAGGCACACTCCCACTCACATCCTGTAAGTGGGAGTGTGCCTTTTGAGAATAGGTAAATTTAAAAGTGGGTGATTTATAATTTTAGGTATGTTTTAAATTATAATCTCCGAGCCACTCTAAAATTTCTGAGGAAGTGATTATTTAAATTTTAAACATAAATTGAAGCCCACTTTTAAAGTTTATAGTTAAATGCATAAATGTTCGTAACAATACAGATAAGATTGTCACTCCCCTGTAGATGCAATGGCAGGCTCTGTAGACGCAGGAGTCTATAATTACTTATATTGTTTCAATTATAGATTCCCGCTGGAGTTTACCCCTGCGGAAGCAGGGGCGGGAATGACAATATGTGTTAAGAATTGTGCAATTATTTATGCATTTAACTATAAATAGTCTGTAGCTAAATTTTTGTTGACAAGATTGTTAAAAATTATTAAAATATAGAAAAGAAATTAAATATTATGATGTATCCCTTTTAGAGTTGATTTTATGGACCAGAATGATTTAAAAAAATACGCTGTAAGAGCTGGGGAGGTATTAGCAAAATTTGCTGCTCAAAAATTAAAAGAGGTTAAGCCTGTTGATAAAGCGGTTGAAGAGTTTATTGAAAGTCAAAAAAATTTAAAATATATTGAAGCAAAGTTTAATGCTAATAGTATAGAAATTATCTATAATTATTTAAAACAGAAGTATAAAAAGATAGATTTCCCTGAAAGAACTGATAAGCTTATAAAAGCCTTAAAAATATATGCAGAAAAAAAGAATGACGAGGCTACTATAAAGGCTAAATTAATTTATAGCCAAATTGTAGAAGATATAAAAGAAATTGAGAAAAAGATAGTTACAATTGATCATAAATATGTTCCAAAATTTATATAATATGTAGTTGTTTTACATAAATATCAGTGATAGTGAATAAAATAATATTTATAAGCAAAATCCGTAATAGATGTTACCAAATAATGAAGGCACATAAGATTTTGTTGCTTTTATTTTTATTAATCTTAATTAAATGCACCTGGACACCACGTTCAGTACTTCCCGAATATTTCCGAACAATTTACATTCCAATGTTTGGAAATGAAACATTAGAACCTGAGCTTGCTCCTAATTTGACACAAAAAGTTATAACTGAATTTGACCTTGACGGTAGGCTTACTGTTACAGAACATGTTTCAAAAGCAGAAGGTGTCCTTTTTTGCACAATTACGAAATATAAAAAAGTGCCAGTTTCTTATACAGAACTTGGTGAGATTGATACTATTACCCTCATTATGGGAGTTAAACTTAAATTAAGAGATATAAAAAGTGGGGAATGGATACATGAAGGCTATGTTGAGGAAAAGATAGACTATAACCTCAAAAGCGAACCTGTGGAAACTGAAATAGATGCCCAGGTGCAATTAATGGATAGACTTGCTAAAAGAATTGTTAGTAAGACAATTGAGGGCTGGTGACCACTGTGCCTGAAAAATTGCTGAAATATTATCAATTATTACCTCAATTAAAAAGTGGAAAAGTTGAACTTGTTTATATCTTCCTTGGAGAAGAAAATTACTTAAAAAATGAGGCTATTCAGATTATTAAACAACATTTATTAAAACCTGACTTTGCATTGGATTTTAATTTTAATCATCTATATGGATTACAGACCGAAGTAGATAAAATTATTGAAATAGCAAATACTCTCCCTGCTTTTAATAATAAGCGACTTGTTGTCGTAGATGAATTTGAAAAACTAAAAAAAATAGATAAATTGAATAAATATTTGGAAAATCCTGTGGACACAACTTGCCTTATACTTAATTCAACATCAAATAATGTTCCTTCAGGAATTAAACTCCCTCAAAAAAATTGTGTAACTGTAATTTTTTATCCTTTGTGGGAAAACGAATTATACCGATGGATAATTAATAAAGTAAGAGAATATGGTAAAAATATAAGTTCAAATGCAGTTGAAAAATTGATTGAATATTGTGATAATTCACTTTTTGAAATTAATCAAGAACTGAAAAAATTAATAATCTATATAGGTGAAAAAAAAGAAATTACTATTAATGATGTGCTAAATCTTACTGGTGATATGAAAAAATTTTCTTTATTTGCATTAACAGATGCAATTTCTCAAAAAAATTTTGAAAATATTTTAAAAATATTTAGAAGAATGGTAAGTATGGGTATTGATGTAATGAAAATTTTTGGCGCTATAAACAATTTTTTCCATACCTTATGGCAGATGAAATATTTGAAAAAAATGGATTTGCAGGAAAATGAAATAATTACAAAATTGAATTTAAATCCAACACGATATAAAAAATTGCTTCCAAGTATGAGAAATTTTTCAGAAATTTCTTTGTATAAAATTATTTTACTCCTTGCAGAATATGATAAAAAATTAAAAACAATCAGTATTGTGCCTAAAAATATTTTAATTGAAGAGATGCTCTATAAAATATGTTTCAGTTAAAATCAATCGGTATCTACGAAATATCTTCTTGATTTTAAAAAGAGTTATATATATTTTTTGAATTTAAGTTATAATCTTATGACAAGGAAAAAGTATGAAAAAGAGACTTTTGATTTTTATTACATTAATTCTAACTATAACTTATTCTTATGCAGAAAAAAATAATTTTAGAAAACATTATGAGCGCGGAAAAGTATTTCTAAAAAACAAATTGTATGAAAAAGCAATAGAAGAATATAAAAAGGCAATAGAAATTAATCCTGACTTTAAAGAAGCTTATTTAAAGATTGCTATTTGTTATGATCAGTATTTAAAAAATTATTCTGAAGCTGTAAAATATTATTTAAAATATATTGAAAAATCTGGCGAGAAATCGGATGAAATAAAAAAAATTGTAAGCAACATTGTTAATCTAAAATATGAAACTACAGATAAAGAATTTGAACAACTTAAAAAAGCTGTTCAATTTTATAATAAAGGAATAAAATTAGGGAAAGAAAAGAAATTTGATAAAGCAATAAAATATTTTAAAAAATCCTTGGATATAGCTCCACACTATGTCAAGTCCCATTATGCTTTGGGGTTGGCTTATTTTAATACAAGAGATTATAAAAATGCATATAATCATTTACTTTATGCTGTAAAGATTGACCCTGAAAACCCTGAAATAAAAGAAGCCTATCTAAAATTAGCCCTTATTGCAGATGACTTGTTTTTAAGAGATTATGAAATGGCAGAATTATTTTACACTAAATATATTCAAGTAAATGGAGCTAATACAGCTCAGGCTAAAAAACTTCTCAATGTGATCCAGAAAGTTAACAATTTAATCTCATCTGCTGGTTCGTTTTATAGTATGAAAAAACTAAAAGAAGCAAAAGAGAAGCTACAGGAAGCATTAAAATTGAAACCATTTGAAATACGGGCACTTAATAATCTTGGTATAATCTATCTCGCAGAAAACAGATTTGATTCCGCAATTGCTCAATTTAAAAAAGCATTAAATATAAAAGAAGACCTTGGGGATACTTATTATAATCTCGCTTGCGCATATTCTAAAAAAGGAGATACAAAGTCTGCACTAAATTATTTTAAGAAAGGAATTAAATATTTTTCCAATCAATTAATCCAAAAGGCATTAAAAGATGAAGATTTAAAAAATTTAAGAAAAGAAAAAGAGTTTAAAAAAATTATAGAAAAATTTATTAAATAATATAAATAAACTATTTTATTCTTTTTCCTGTAGTGGTGGGTGTAAACACACAATGCTTTACACCTTTTAATGCCTTTAATTGAAATGCCAATGTTTTTATTTTTTCAGGCTCTCCTTCAGCAATAATTACCTCTAAACAGTTATGATGGTCAAGATGTATATGTTGGGATGCTTTTACCATATGAGGGACCTTATGCTGAATATCTATAATTTTATTAACAAGATCCCTTATATGATGGTCATAGACTAAAGTTATAACACCAATAACTTCCTTGCCTAATTCCCATTCACGACTTATAAGCTCTTTTCGTATCAAATCTCTTAATGCTTCTGAACGATTGTTATATTTCTCTCTTTTTATAAGTTTGTCAAACTTTTTTAAAAGTTCTTCACTAAGTGATACACCAAATCTTACTAAATCACTCATTGTTTTACCCTAAATACGATATTCATATTTTTTAAGTAACCGCATTACTTGATTTCTACCTACAAATTCAATAAGTTTTCCAAAAGCATATTTTATAGCATTCGTGGATACACCCATAGGAGATACAATAACACCTCTGGAAATTCCTCTTTTTTGCATTTCTTTATAAAATGCATCAACATCTCTTTCCCCTACAGGATGGAAGCCTCTTTTTATAAGAATAAGACTTTTACCAGAATACACATCAGGAGCTGCTCCCTCAACTTCTGCTAATATCTCTTCTTTACTCCGAATTTCTAAACATTTTACTGTGTATCCTAAATAGTGAATTATATATCTACTGGCTTTTTCAAATTCCATTTCCTTGAATATAAGAAAATCCTGAATCCTATCTTTTCCATATCTTGCATTCTGTTGAATTTTCTGTTTAACATCTTTATATCCTGGCATTACAGACTCAATTTCCTGCCACTGGTCCATTGCACCAGCAAAGTTTCTATCTACAAGATAACACTCAGCAAGATGGTATCTTATCCCCAAAATAAGTGGATTTGTAAGAAACGAAAGTCGTTTATCATAATTATGCTTAAGTCTCTCTGCTTCCTGTTCTATTAAATTTACTGCCTCTTCATAATATTGTATTGCTTTTGTCCATATCTCCTTTTGTTGATAACATCGTGCCATTCCATAAAGTGATTGGAACTTTAAATTTTTATCAGGTATTGCTTTTTCATACTCCAAAATTGCTTGGTCATAAAGTGCTTTTTTATGCAGAATTAATGCAAGATAATAATGTGCATTATGATTTCGTCTATCAAATTGAACTGCCTGTTCAAGATAATCTCTTGCCCTATCAAAATTATTTAAATGATAATAACACATTCCTAAGCCTGCTATGGCATCTGGATCTGTAGAACGTAACTTTAATGCTTTTTGAAAATATTGTATACTTTTTTCATATTCTTTTAATCTTAGACAAATTCTGCCAAGATTAATCATTACATTATATTCATTGGGTTTCATCTGTTCAAGGACAAGATAATGATTATATGCATCTTGAACTTTACCACTTTTAAGAAAGGAATTAGCAAGTAATTTGTAAACTTCGTCTTTGTGCCCTAATATTCCATATTTATCATTTTTAATTATGGATTTTAATTCTAACTCGGCATAATCATACTGTGCTGATAAGAAGTATATTTTAGCCATAAGGAAATGTGCATCAGGACTGAATTTTTTAGAGTAAAGTGCTTTTGGCAACATATTTTTTGCCTTCTCAAGTTCACCTGCTTCAATAAGTTTGTTTACCTCTCTTAAATTTACATTTCCTTTTCCTGTCAAAAAATAGAGTAAGAGTAAAGCTACAAAAATTATAACTACTCCACTAATAATTGCACTACTCATAATTTTATTTATTCTTCCTTAAGTGAAATCTTTTACAACAACTCAGCTGCTAATGAAGCAAGTGGGCTCCTCTCACTTTTGTTTAGCACAATGTGCCCTGCTATCTCTTGCCCTTTGAATCTTTCTGCTACATAGATTAGACCATTACTTTCAGCATCTAAATATGGATTGTCAATTTGAAATGGGTCACCTGTCAAAACTATTTTACTATTATGCCCTACCCTGCTTATAATTGTTTTAACTTCGTGTGGCGTAAGATTTTGTGCCTCATCTATTATTATATACTGATCTGGTATTGATCTGCCTCGGATATAAGTAACAGCTACAAGCTCCAATATACCTAATTCAATAAAATACTCTACTATTCCACCCCGTCCATATTTCTTACCTTTATATTCACCAATTTCCATATCACCTGTTCTATTGATTATAAAATACAAATTGTCAAATATAGGCTGCATCCATACACTTAATTTCTCATCTTTTGAGCCAGGCAAATACCCAATATCTTTTCCCAAAGGAACAATTGGACGGGATACAAGGATTTTTTTATAATTTTTCTCATCAATAACCTGTTTTAACCCTGCTGCAAGAGCAAGTAAAGTTTTACCAGTTCCAGCTGCCCCAATAAGTGTTACAAGATTTACTGTTGGATCCAAAAGCAAATCAAATGCAAACCTCTGCTCAAGATTTAATGCATTTATCCCCCATATTGGCTTTAAATCATACTTTAATGGTAAAATCTCCTGCGTTCTGTGATTATATTTCCCAATAGCACTTTTGTGCTCATTAGCTGAATCTTTGAGTAAAAAATAGCAATTAGGATAAATATTCATTTCATCTTTTATTTCTATCTCATTAAGCTCTAATTTCTTTTCTTTATAAAATTTATCAACAAGTCCTGGTTCCAAATCAAGTTCTATCCATCCTTTTACAAAGGCACCAATTCTAACTTTTTGCTTTTCATAATCCTGAGCTTCAATTCCAAGAACATCCGCCTTGATTCTTGCATTTAAATCTTTACTTACAAAAATCACTCTTTCTTCAGTTTCAAGTAAATCATATGCAACCTTTATTATCAAATTATCTTTTTTATTTCTGTCAAGTCCAGGTGGCCATTCCCCTGAAACCTTTTCAGGCATAATTTTTAAAATTCCACCTTCATTTATTTCAACTCCTGCAAAAAGATTCCCTTTCTTTCTTAAAGTATCAAGATTCCTTGCAGCTCTCCTGGCATTATACCCTACATCATCACGATATTTTTTAACTTTATCCATCTCTTCTATTACACTCATAGGAATAATTACTTTATTGTCAGCAAAGCTGAACATAGCATCACTATCGTGAATTAAAACATTGGTATCTAAAACAAATGTCTTTTGCATAGCTTCTCCTCTCAACAATCAGGATTTTATCTAAATTTTACTAAACAAAAAGAGTTAAGTCAATATATTTTTTTACTATTGACATCAATTTTAAAAAACTATATTTTATTAATAAATAGTATGGAGGAAAAATATGACAGTTAAAGCAATTATAATTGGTGCAGCGGGCAAAATGGGTAAAAATATTATAAACGCAATATCTCAAACAAATGAAATAGAAATTACAGGAGCAGTAGAAAAATCTGGAAGCAATTTCATTGGATTGGATTCAGGAGAAGTAGCTGGAATCGGAAAAAATAATGTTATAATTACAGATAATCTTGAACAGATTATAAAAAATGGAGATGTTACAATTGATTTTACTTCGCCAGAAGCAACTTTAAATAATATAAAAATAAATGAAAAATATCTTAAACCAGCTGTTATTGGCACAACAGGTTTTACTGAAGAGCAAAAAAATATAATTCTTGAAATAAGTAAAAAAATTCCAGTGCTTTTTTCACCTAATATGAGTATAGGAGTAAATCTATTATTTAAACTTGTTGAAATTACTGCAAAAGCTTTGAACAGAAACTATGATGTAGAAATTGTTGAGGCACATCATAGATATAAAAAAGATGCTCCATCCGGAACTGCAAGAAAACTTGAAGAAATTGTATCTAATGCACTTGGCATTAAAAATAAAATTTATGGAAGAGAAGGAACTGTTGGGGAACGAAGTAGCAATGAAATAGGTATATTTGCAGTAAGGGCAGGTGATATTGTTGGTGAACATACTGTAATTTTTGGAGGAATTGGTGAACGGATTGAACTTATACATCGCGCTCATAGTAGAATGACTTTTGCTAAAGGTGCACTCCAAGCTGCAATATTTATCGCCAAACAATCACCAGGCATTTATTCAATGATGGATGTTTTAAATCTATAATGAACCCAAATCTTATAAATAAAAAAACATAGTGCCACAGGAAATCCAAATTACGATGTTAAAAAATTATAGTTAAATACATAAATAATTGCACAATTCTTAACACATATTGTCATTCCAGCGAAAGCGGGAATCTATAATTGAAACAATATAAGTAATTATAGACTCCTGCGGACGCAGAGCTTGCCCCTGCGTCCGCAGGGGAGTGACAATCTTATCTACATTGTTACGAATATTTATGCATTTAACTATAAAATATTTTAGCACTTTCATAAGAAATTTATTAATATCCACGAAAAGATGAATTGAGAAATTTTTAGATAAGATGAGAAAATATATAAATCTAATGTAGGAGTAAATAAAAATGAAAATTGGACATTTTGTTCATAAAAATAAAAAGTTTTATGGGTTAATAGAAGAAAATATTGTTTATGAAATAAATGGTAATATTTATACAGAATTTGAGAGGAATAATAATAAATATGAATTGGATGATTTAAAATACTTACCACCTACTTCTCCATCAAAGATAGTAGCAGTTGGCCTTAATTATAAAGATCACGCAGCAGAACTAAAAATGAATATCCCTGATGAACCTGTAATTTTTTTAAAACCTTCTACTACTGTAATTGCACATAATGAAAATATTATATATCCATCTATATCAGGACGAGTTGATTATGAGGCTGAACTGGCAGTAGTAATAAAAAAAGAAATGTATAAAGTTAAAAAAGATGAAGCATCAAAATATATTCTTGGATACACTTGTGCAAATGATGTTACTGCAAGAGATTTACAAAAAAAAGATGGACAATGGACACGGGCAAAATCTTTCAATACATTTTGTCCTTTAGGTCCCTGGATTTATATTCCATTACCTAAAGATAATTTTGATCCACATAATCTTAAAATTCAGACAAAAGTAAATGGTAGCATTAAGCAGAACTCAAATACATCTAATTTAATATTTAAGATAGAATATCTTCTTGAATTTATTTCTTCTATAATGCCACTTTTTCCAGGTGATATAGTAATAACAGGTACCCCTAAAGGAATAGGTCCTATATTACCTGGTGATAAAATAGAAGTAATTATTGAAAGTATAGGTAAACTGCAAAATTTTTGTATCTCTGAAAAATAGACTTTTATTTATTTTTTCTCTATTTCTTTAAGTTTCTTTAAATATGCTGCATCTTTTAATTTTTGTTTTGCTTTCTGATGATCTGGAACAATTTTTAATACTTCTTTCCATAATTCTACAGCTTTATCCAATTCTCCTCTTGTATAATAATATATTCCTTTATAGTAGAGTAGATTTGCACGCTCCCAATCACGTAGAGAGATAGCACCTGTAAATTTTAAGTCAATAGTAAAATTTGTTGTATTTTCTAATGGACCTTGCGGGGCATAGGCAGTTCCAACTTTTACAAGTTTACCGCCAAAAGGATATTTTATCCCTAACCCTAAAGTAAAAGTATCCACTTTATATCCCATAAACCTATATCCGGCTCTTACAGAAAATAATTCTTTTATTGTATATTCAACCCCTAAATTAATTCTTACTCTATTATGAAAAGGCTTTTCAATATCCATATCAACTAAAAGTCCACTTGCAATTTTACTTCCTATACCAAATTTCAATGTAGTTGGAAGGTCATATCCCCTTATACCATTGTCAATCCCTATATTAAGAAGACTTACACCAAACTTTACACTTTTACCTTTAAGATTAAAACCAGATATTCTTTTATGAGGTAATTTAACAGTATAAATTATACCCAAATCAATTCCAAATGCAAAATCTGAAATATCATCAATCTGCTCATAAACCATCTTTAAAGAATTACCTACCATAAAGTTTTCTAATTCTTGACCATATCCCAATGTTATTGCTAACCCACTCACAGTAAGTTCTCCTACTCTTTCACCCCAATCATTATAATGATAAAATGGAGGTAAATGTAAATAGGTTATACTTCCACCAAGCACACCTTTAAATCCTTTAATTCCATTAAAGGATGGCTTTGCAATTGCAAAATATTCATAATCTAAATCTGTTATCCATTCGTAATGTGAAAAAAGGATTTCAAGATTTTTTATATTACCCAAACCTGCTGGATTTACAGAAAGAGCTGAAGGGTCATCAGCAATTGCTGTAAAAGCTTCACCCATCCCAATCTGCCTACTTGTTGCCCCTATCTTAAGAAAATTCCCCGATGTGGTAGAAACTCCCCCATAAATGTGTATGCTTAATATAAATATTATTAAAGTGCATATTATTAATATGTTAAAATATTTAAATCTCATCTTTTTATTACTATGACTTTTCTAATTTCACCAAATTCATTAGATTGTATTATAACTAAATAAAGTCCCATTGCAACATATTCACCATCTTCATTTTTGCCATCCCATTTTACTACATATTTACCAATATCTTCCACTCCATTTTTTAATTCTTTTACAAGCTCACCTCTAACATTATATACACTTACATTAATATGGGAACGCCTATTAAGTTTATATATAAGATAATAATCTTCTTCACGCGGGTCAAATTTATTATTTATACTTATTGTATATCTAGCTTCAGGCTGTTGCGTAACATATTCCCGAATTTGATACCGCCAAGGAGAAATAGAACTTATTACCATCCCATTCCTGTCATATAGTTTGCCATCAACACTTATAATAAAATTTACCATATTCCCTGGCTTAACTTCAGGATCAGTTACAGGAATTATTCCTACCCAATAGTCTCCTTCTTTATACAATTGGATTACTCGATTAACATTTACTGTTCCATCAGGCTTAGAACCATCAGGATAACTATTCATATCATAATATAATTTTGCACTATTAGGCTCAAAAATTTCACCTTCTATTCTAATAAAAATTTTTGTATCCAAATTCCCTAATACCTGAGTGCCATCAAAAATAGTAATTTTATGAATTTGGTCAGTAGCTTCATAAGGTGCTACATCTAATATAATTACATTTATAGTATGTTGAACAATTACCCTATATGGGTAAGGAGGTCCATTAGTTGAGCCAGTATTAGTAATCCAGAAAGTAAATCCACCAGAATAATTAGTTGGTATAGAAACTTTAACCACATATGAAGTAGAACCGCCAGAAGCAATAGGCGGTGTGTTAATATTTACCCCGGTTGCTAATGAATTAGAAATAATTATATTAATTGAATTTGTAATGCCTACTTTAAGATTAATTCCATTAACATCATTAATACTCCCCACATTGTAAATATAATGTGTAAGATAAAGAGTATCACCAGGGAAAGCATTTATAGGCGGCCTTATTCTATTTATATCAATGTCCATATACCAGCTTTCATATAAAACCAAAAATTTATAGAAATTTGTTACACTATTTGTGGTATTTGAAAATGAATTAGTATAATCTACACTTTTATATATCCATAAACTTTCATTAGTTAGTTGAGCATAAATATTTACTGTTAGCAGTAAAAAGATAAAAATAAAATATAATTTTTTCATTGTTTATTCCCGCCGATGCACTACGACTTTATACCACATATATCCAGCATCTATATCTGGAAAATTTCCATCTGCTATACCACTGTTATCACCATTATTAGTACCTATAGAAAAACCTGTAAAGATTATTCTGATTCTTCCAACATTTGGGTCCACACCAAATGGACCAGTTGCAACAGGTGTATATCCCCATACCCCTGTATTCCTATTATAGAAATCTATAGTATATGAGGCTGGTAAACCCGAGAGATTGGTATATGGAATTATATTGATAGAACCCACTATAAAATCTGTATGTTTTGGTATTGTGTCAATAATAATAAGATTAGTTGCAACCGCATTTCCATCGTTATCGTAATAGTTTGTATAGGTAATAACTGCATCTGGGACAGGAACTGCTGGGTCCCCACCCATAGCCAGATATTGTGGCAAATTAGAAATGCTTAATACTTTTTTGAGAGCAACAAAAGGTCCTTTTATTGTAACTTTGGGATAAAGTGAATGCATATTTGTGCCACCATACCATTTGGAATTATCTCCTTGATATTTTACATAAAAATTTGTATCGCCACCTGTAATATTTATAGAAAGTGGAACTTTTCCCCAGTCACCCGGTGCTGAATCTGGAGCAGTTTCAATTCTTAAAATAAAAGAAAAGACTTCAGCATAAGACAAAACATTAGTTAATATTATAGGAGCATCATTTGTTCCAACAATTGTCTGGCTCGTTATATTTAACAATGTAGCGCGCCAAGCTGATCCACTATATCCATTTGTCATTGTGAAATTACTTAAAGTAATTATAATTGTTAAATTTGTTACATTGGAATTATTTGTTATAGAGTATGTAAAGTCAACATATCCACCCGGAAAAATATATCCCTCTGTTGCTCCTGTAATTTCACTCATTCCATATATCGCTAATACATTTGTAGTTACTATATCTGTTAAAGGACCACCACCATCCCACTCTACCTCTGCTTTATTTGTAATTATCGTCCCAGCTGGCACCCCTTTCGTATATTGAGCTCGTATTGGTAAAATTAATATGTGCAAGATTATAAAAATTGATATTAAATATTTTCCCATCATTATTATTATATCGCATTTCAGACAAAACGTCAACTTTTTATTCAACAGAAACTAAAAAACTGGGGACGGTGCACAACTTTATTAACTTTTTACCGCCAAAGCCGGAAGTCTCCAGCCCCAAACAGACGAAAACCACACAGATTCACACCTACAAGATGTAAGCGGCAAAATTAATATGAGAAGATTGTTATAATAAAAATAGGTGCATAGTCCCTTCTTTGATTTGATTCTTTTGGGTATAAGAGCAAAGCAAAATACTTTCCCTAAAAACTTTTAAGTATTATTTATGGATTATGGCTCTGTATGTAATTTACAATATTGTGCCCTTAAAAATTGGTGTAATTTTCCCTTCAAGATAAACATTATCTACTACATCATTTTGGTTTATTTTGAAATATATTTTTAATCTTTCTCTGCTTTTTGTTTTTACTTTTACAGGTGAATCAATATTTCTAATTATTCCGCTTATAATTGCTGAAGCTGTAGCGCCTGTGCCGCAGGCAAATGTTTCATCCTCAACCCCCCTTTCATATGTGCGAATCTCTATGTTATGCTTATCTATTATCTTAACAAAATTTACATTCGTTCCTGCTGGTGCAAAATATTTGTGGTACCTTATATATCTTCCTATATCTTTTATATTTACTTTATCTAAATTATTATTAACAAAAATCACAGTATGGGGCACACCTGTATTGATATAATATAATATAAATTTCTTATTTTTATAACTGATCTTTATATCTTTTCTCAATCCATAAGGCTGCGTTAATTTTACCTTAACTTTTGTATTATCCTTTACAACAGCATCAATTAAGCCTGCAAGTGTCTCAAATCGCATATTCGCCGGTGCAACTTTTTTAAAAAATGCAAAATGTGCTATACACCTCGCCCCATTCCCGCACATCTCTGCCTCGCTTCCATCCGAATTTATTATCCTCATCTTAAAAAAAGAACAGCTGCTCTTTTCAATTAATAACAAACCATCTGCACCAATTCCTTTCTTCCTATCACATAATAAAATTGCACTCCTTTTTAGATCCCTTTCTTTTATTACATTATCTCTATTGTCAATTATAATAAAATCATTTCCACTTCCACTATATTTAAAAAATTCCATTCCGCGTATCATTTCCTCCTCCTGCTATAATTAAATTTTATCTATAGAAGATATCATAAAGCATTTATTATCACTATATATATAATATTCGCTGAAACTCTAAATGTTCTGTTTAATCTATTTTAGGTGTTTAATCCGCAATGGATTTTATATAATTAAGTATTTCTGGAACAATTTCGTCCGGATGAATTTTCTTTATCAATTTCCCTTTAGTAAACAAAAGCGCTTCTTTTTTAGAACCAGCAACACCAATATCAGCATCTTTTGCTTCACCAGGACCATTTACAATACAACCCATTACCGCAACTTTTAGATTTTTCTTTATTCCAGATGTAACTCTTTCTATCTCTTCCGCTGTTCTTTCTACATCATATTCTGCTCTGCTACAAGTAGGACAGGAAATAACTTCAATATTATTTTTATATATCCCTAAAACTTGTAGAATTTTATAACCAATTATTACTTCTTCTATAGGAGAAGTAGATAATGATACCCTTATCGTATCTCCAAGCCCTTTATAAAGAAGTATACCTATTCCTATTGCGCTTTTTATTGTCCCATA
>CAZSCZ010000022.1:0-18416 GCA_964605455.1 uncultured Spirochaetia bacterium | reverse complement strand
GTGCAAGAGGATTGGCATTAATCAAGCCATCCATTACACCGAAAAGAATCCCACTCACAATGCTTACAATAATATACCTAATCATTTTTCACATCCTGTGTTGCACCATCCTTCTAAACAAGGGCTGAATTTCACTTAACTCGTTTATATTTGCACTTTTGGTGCTGAGCTGATATGATTTAAAATGGCTCTCATATTTGTAAAAATTTTATTCCTTTAATTTTATATATTTCTCTATATAATACTAATTATAAAATATTTTTTCAACACTCTTAAAGAAATAATTGACAATTAAATTTTAAAAATATATAATTCTTTAAAGAAAGTGTAGCTATTATTAATAGTTCAATAAAATTTTTTCAAAAGAATTAAAACAGGAAAAATTAAATATTAATTTTGATTTGGAAGATAAAATATAGTTAATTAAATCTCAGAAGTAAAATTATGTGGCACGAAGAATATTTTACGAGCGGAAATAAATTAGACGAAATTTTAAATACTTACACAATAGATGTTTTAAGAAAACTTCTTAAATTTACTCGCAGAGAATTTAATTATTATGCACGCAAAAGTGAATTGATTAATGATGTTAAAAATTTTATTTATAAAACATCACTAAAAAAATTGTATGAAAAATTAAATGAAAATGAAAAGAACTTATTAAAAGAAGTTGTTCATAATAAATTTCAAAAATTTTGTATGGTGCCTATTAAATATTTTGAAGCAAAATATAAAACAAAATTTCCATATAAATTTATAGAAAGATGGAGTGATAATATTTCTGTAAGTTATCTTACATTCTTTTTATTTAACGGCACTATTCCTGTTGAGTTCAGGGATGAATTACTTTCATTTGTCCCTGAGCCAGAAAAGGAAATTAAAATAGAAACAATACCTCCTGAAAAATTAAATAAGTTTAAAGAACTAATTATAGAAAATACAATTGAAGAAGCATTTTATAATATAACTTTAATATTAAAATTAATTAAAAACAACAAGATAAAACTAAGTGAGAAAACACTTTCCCCTACAAAAGAATCTCAAAAAATAATAAAAGAGAGACTGAAAAAATGTAGGTTGGGATTTGAGAATGATTTTAAAGCATTTGCTCTGCCTTTAATTATATTAAGTGGAGAAATGGCTACCCTAAAAGATGGCAAACTGATTTTAACTACAAAAGGAGAGGAAGCTTTAAAAGCTTTAAAACTGGAACCTGAAAAAGTAATTAAAGAATTATTTATAAAATGGATGAATTTCCATTTATTTGATGAATTTTATAGAATAAAAGAAATTAAAGGAAAAAATTCTACTCCATCACATATGATTTCCCCAGCTGAAAGGAAAAAGTTAATACTTATTGCTTTAAAAAAATTACCTGTAAATCAATGGATATGTATAGAAGAATTTTATATGTTTATGCGAGCAAATTATCTGGATTTTAAAATTACAAGCGATATATGGAAATTATATTTATATGATAGAGAATATGGAAATTTAGGATATATTGAACCTTATGCCTGGAGATTTTTACAGCTCAGGTATCTTATGGTTTTATTTTTTGAATACCTTTCAACACTTGGAGTAATTGATATTGCATATACATATCCTCAAATTACCGAAAAAGATGTAAAAACAGATCTATGGGGTATAGAGAATATGGAATATCTAAGTCTGTATGATGGACTAAAATATTTTAAAATAAACGAACTTGGTGCTTATGCTCTGGAAATAAATAAAGAATTCAAATATAAATCTCCTGATGAAAAATTTTGGCAGGTATTGAATAATATGGAGATAATCCTTCTTAAAAATAAAGAAGCTTATTCCTATAAAGAATTATTTTTAGAAAATTTTGCAGTTAAAATATCTGACAATGTGTTTAAATTTAACAACGAAACCATTTTGAAAGCTTTAAAAGAAAATATAGAATTGGATAAGATTGTTGATTTTTTGCAATCCTATTCTATTAACCCTTTGCCAGAAAATATTAAAGTATTTTTTAATGATATAAAAGAAAAAATTAATAAATTAAAATATAATTGCCTGGCACATATAATAGAAACTGATTCTGAATTTACAGCTAATATAATTGTGAATTATAAAGAGTTAAAAGATAAATGTTATATAGTAGACAAACGCTATATAGTAGTGCCGCATAAATATTATGATATTTTTGAAAAATTAGTAGAGAAAAATGGATTAATAGTAAACAAACATAAATAAATCTTTTACAATTTCTGAACTAATGTAATAAAGTTTTTAATAATTTTATTAATGAGTTAGACAGTAATTTGCTTGCTTTAGCGAGATTCCATCTTAAACTTAATATTTTAAATAAATTTAATGGGTTTTTTAAAATATAGAAAAAAAGTTTTATATAATTTATTCTTCGCCAGGAATCTTTTATAAATTCAAAATCAGGAAATTCAAAATTATATGTATCACTTATTACCCGAAATATTATAAAATTTATTTGATTCTCATCACAAATTTTTATAATCTCACAACTTTCCATATCTACAAAATCTACTTCTTTGTATTCTTCTTTTAATCTTAACTTTTCTCTTTTTAATACAATTGTATCAACACCTACTCCTGTAGTAAGATAAAATTTGATTTTCAATTTTCTATTATCTATAGGTAAAGTATAACTTATCTCTCTACCTTTGCATATAAATTTTTTTGCAATAACAATATCACCTACATTCAACAAAGGATTAACTGCTCCAGCATATCCTGTAGAAATTAAAAAATCTGTTTTTATTTTTAATTTAAAATATTCTTTAAAAAATTTTTTAACATTCTTTCTTCCTGTACCGGTTATTCCAAAATATATGTTATCAGAATTTATATTTTTCTTTAGCAATAAAATTTTTTTTGTTTTTAGAACAATTTCAGCTCTGTAAAATTTTAAAAGATTTTTAACTTCACTCTTTAATGCTGCTATTATTAATAGATTCATATAAAATTATTTATAAAACTACTCGTATCTCTAATTTTATTTTCTTTCAAAACCTTTAATAACAGATTAACCTTTTCTTTTCCTTACTTAATATTATAGTTATACTCCATCTGGAATTAATTCTAATTCCATTAATGTTTGTTGACTATACAAACAGAATCAATAGGATTTATTATACATCTCTCCACTTTTTTACCCACCTCCTCTTTTTTACCTGTCATTCCTGCGAAAGCAGGAATCTATATATCTTCTATTTCTTTGACAAAAAGTTAATAAAGTTGTGCACCGTCCCCACAGCTTAAAATGAGATATATTTTTTAGATTTTATAATAGTTCTCACTCTGTTAGCACCAGTAGAGATTATACTTACAGGTATGCCGGTTTCCTGTTCTATGAACTCTATATATTTCTTAGCCTCTAATGGCAAATCATCATAAGACTTAATATCTGATATATCCACTTTCCAACCCTTAAAAGTTTTATAAACAGGAGTGATTTTTTTAATAACATCCCTATCATAAGGGAAAGTTTCAATGGTTTTTCCATTATATTTATATGCGACACAAACCTTTATTTTATCCAAATCTTTTAGGACATCCAGTTTAGTTAAAGCAATTGAATTTATTCCGTTAATCATAATAGAATGTTTTACAACCACAAGGTCAAGCCAGCCACATCTTCTTGGTCTTCCAGTTGTTGTGCCATACTCTTTACCTACATTTCTGAGGTATTTTCCTATTTTATTATTAAGTTCAGTAGGGAATGGGCCACTTCCAACTCTTGTAGTATATGCTTTTGTAATACCGAGCACCTTATTAATTTTTGTTGGAGGCACCCCTGTGCCTGTGCATACTCCACCAGATGAAGGATTAGATGATGTTACATAAGGATATGTGCCAAAATCAACATCAAGCATATTTCCCTGCGCCCCTTCAAATAAAATTTTTTCACCATTATCAAGCGCCTTGTTAAGAATAAATGAAGTGTCCGCAACATACTTTCTAAATTCGTCTATTACTTTTCTACGAATTTTTAATATGATGGATTTTATATTCTCTATTTTGTCAAATTTTGAAATTATAGTTTTCTTTTCTTCAAGATTGTTTTTTAAAAGTTTATGGAAAATTTTGTCATTTATATAATCAGATACTCTTATACCGATACGAGCATATTTATCAGAATAAGCAGGACCTATACCATGTTTTGTTGTTCCGATTTTTCCTTTTGATATTTCTCTAAATTCATCTATGTATTTATGATAAGGGAAAACAATATGTGCATTAGCACTTATAAAAAGTCTATTTTTTGCTTCAATGCCACGTTCTTTTAAAATTCTAATTTCATTCATTAATGCTTCAGGATTTATAACAACACCGTTACCCAAAACACATTTTTTATTTTTTTCAATAATACCTGAAGGCAAGAGATGAAACACATATTTTTCATTTTCTATATATACAGTATGCCCTGCATTGTCACCCCCTTGATACCTTACAATGTAGTCTGCCTTTTTTGAAAGTAGATTTGTAATTTTACCTTTTCCTTCATCACCCCATTGGGTTCCAATTATTACAAGTGCTCCCATTAAATTTCCTTTATTATTTCATTTTTCTTTTATTATGAACTATTCTAAAAAATTCTCTAATATTGTTTATAATTACTCTATCATCATAAAGTTCAATTTTGCCGGATTTAGAATAGTGTTTTAAAACTTTAAGACAATTATCAAGCGGTATAGCACACATATTAGCGATCTCATCTGGAGTAAGTTTTATTTCCATTTTACTTCTCTCCTCACCAGAGATTCCCTGTTTTTCTGCCATCATTACGAACACATCAGCTACTCTATATTCATCACCATCAAGAGTTAGTATCATAAGTTGTCTTTTTGCATCGTATATTCTTTTACAAAAGATCTTAAGTAATTTTAGAGCCATTTGAGGGTTACTTTTTAAGATAAGTTCAAAGTTTTCACGATTAAATACAAGAACCCGCACCTCATCTTGAGCAATAACAGTAGCGCTTCTTGGTTGTTGCTCAAGTATAGCCATCTCTCCAAATATATCACCTGGACCCATTATATCCAAGGTCTTTTCATTATCAGAAACTATTTTTGTAATCCTTACATGACCAGAAAGGATAAGATAGAACTCGTCGCCTGGTTCATATTCACAAAATATTATCTCGCCAGGTTTATAGGTTTTACCATATTTTTCAAATAAATTTTCACCTAAATCTAACATTTTTGCTACCTAAATTTTTTTCTGGACATTTTCCAGAGCTTTTTTAGCTTCTGTATTAATTGCTTCTTTTGGTGGCATATTAATAACTTTTTGATAAAAATTTATTGCTTTCTGATAATTTTTCATTGCTTCATAGCACACACCAATATTGTATAATGATTCTTTTAAGAGTTCTGTTCGTGGGAATTTTTTTATTAAATTAGAGAAATTTTCTATTGCTTCGGTATATCTTTCAAGTTTCATTAAACATCTTCCCAACTCAAATTGAGATTTTTCTGCAAATTTAGCTGTAGCCTCATCTTTAAACTTCTTTATACTGAGTATTTCTTTATATATATTTATTGCTTCTTCAAATTTCTCTTGAGAAAACAGGCTCAATGCCTCATAAAATCTTTTTGCAATATCCACCCCTTCTGTTACAGTTCTCACTGACTCCGGCTTTTCAAATTCAGTTTTCGCTTCTGTCATAACCTGTTCCGGTTGAGATATAATAGTTTCCTCTTTTATATCTACTTCTTGAGATGCTTCTGGTATATAAGTCATATCACCTTTTTCTATTGCATCAAGTCTTTCTTTACATTTTTTAACAAATTCACCATCAGGATAATGTTGAATATATTTAGTATAAACATATTTTGCCTGCTCAGCTTTACCTTTTTTAAAGTAATATTCACCTATATAAAATAATTCAGTAGCAGGCATTCGTGGCTCACCCTTTTTCAGGAGTTCCCTTACTTTTCTACCTATTTTTCTCAGCTGATTACTAAACACTTTCAACATCTTTATTAATATTCTTAAATTTTTCATTACTAATTGTTCAAATTCGTCAGGATTAAGGACAAGGACAACAGAAGGAGCTACGACCTGTGCAGTCTCTTCTCGTGGATATTTACCCAACACAGATTTTACACCAAAAAATTCGCCACTGCGAATAACTTCGCTTATTTCTTCATCAGTATCAACAGCATGTGATGTGAGAACTACTTTGCCGCTCTGAAGTATATATATCTCATGCGCTTTATCGCCTTCAAAATAGATTATGGAACCGGGTTTATAATTTCTTATTACAGGCAAAATAGCGCCTCCGAATTTTAATACTTTTTATCCTACAGGAAAAAAGGGTATCTGTTTTTTAAACTTAACACATCTCTGGATCTGCTTTAAAAGTTTTAACGGATTCCCAATAGCGATTTTTTCTTTTCCTTCCACTTTAAATTTGGAAAATTTTATTTTAAAAAATTTAAATATATCTTCAAATTCTCTATCAGCATACACAGGTTGTCCCTCAATTATTACAAGTGAAATGTCTTTTAACGAGGCATTAATAAGAGATTTCCACGGATTTTTAGGATTACCAGAAATAGCAATTATATCAGCAATTTTACCTTTTTCAATTGAGCCAAGTTTATTTTCAATTCTGAATGCTTTTGCTGGATTTATAGTAATAAATTTTATAAGTAATAGGTCATCTATATTTTCTTTATATAACTTTTTATAAGTTCGTTTTGCAAATTGTAATTCATCAAGTATATTCAAACCGCCAGACATTGGAGAATCTGTCCCAAGAGAAACATTTATTCCTGCTTTTATCCATTTCTTAACATCTCCAGTTCGTTTAAACATAAACATATTAGAAGTAGGACACCATACAATATGTGCTTTTCTTCTTGCAATCTCTTTTATATCACTGTTTGAAAGTGCAATAGCGTGAATAAGAACTGTATGTTCTGTAAGAGCATTTTCTTTCAATAAAATTTCAATACCTTGTTCTGACTCTTTATCATATCCCTCTTCTATATGAGTAATAAATGGGTAATTTTTTTTAACTGCTTTTTTATGTTCTTTTGCAATCCCTTCACCCCATTTTAAATCATAGGATGAAATCTCATGTGCAAGTGTATAATTTTTAATTACTCTTAAAGGTAAAATATCAATATATGGGTCATTAACAAAATGAGGTATATGGTCAGAGACAGTTGTAACACCTGAAAAAAGATTTCTATATGCACCAAGCAAATAAATTAATTTAGGAGGAATTTTTGAACGTTCAGCATAAACAGGCGAGCTTTTTAAATCATTATCCCAAGGGAGCCAATTAATATAAGGACCATTCCCTATACGGGGGAAATAATTGCCAAGAAGATGATCGTGAGCATTTATAAGTCCTGGAAAAACAATTTTGTTTTCTAAATTAAATTTTGTTTTTATTTTGGTTTCTTCAGATGTAACATTTTTTATTCGTTTATTATTTATTATTATTTCACCATTTTTTATTATATTGTCAGGAGTAGCAATAGCTTTTACTTTAAGAGCATATTCCATAAAAGCACCTTTAATTTATTCTGAAATGTAAATTAACATATAATTTTTTAAAGTCAAGTCAAAAATTTTAGCCGAGCATCTATCCACTTGATAGACGCCCGGCTAACCACAATTTAAGTACTACAAACCGCGGTTTGTTTGCCCACTTATATACTGGGATGTCCTACCTGTCATTAAATTTTATCGTCATTTAAAAAAATCTCTTTAATGCTAATCTTAATTTTTAGTATTTTATTATAGAAAATATATCATAACCTTTGAGTAAGTCTCTACCATTAAGGAATGTAAGTTCCACAAGAAATGCAAAACCAACAATTTTGCCACCAAGTTCTTCTACAAGTTGAGCAATAGCTTTACAGGTTCCGCCAGTTGCTATTAAATCATCCACTATAAGAACTCTTTCACCTTTCATTATTGCATCTTTATGCATTGTAATAGTATCAGTTCCATATTCAAGTTGATAACTTATTTTAATTACTTCTGACGGTAGCTTCCCTTCTTTACGGACAGGAACAAATCCAGCATTAAGTGCATAAGCAATTGGAGCACCCACTATAAAACCACGCGCTTCTGGAGCCACAATCTTGTTTATCCCAGCCTCTTTATACTTCTCAATAATTATATCTAAACTCTTATGAAATGGCTCCTTTTCTTTCCATAATGTAGTTAAATCTTTAAAAATTATCCCTGGCTTAGGATAGTCTTTTACATCCCGAATGTAATTTTTAAGTTCATCCATAAATTATACTCCTCTATTAAATTTTGTTATAAATACACAATATAACATAATGATAGATGCTCTCTTTTCAATACCGCTATCACTACAATAGCCAGTATTTTTAGTTATTGTGTTATTATTAATCTATCAAATAGCATTATTGAATCTTATAGCAGATTTTAAATTGCTCAGTCCTGTTTTTAAAATCTGTCTTGCTCTTTCCCTGCTAACTCCGAGATATCTTCCAATCTCTGATAATGTGTATTCTTGTTTCCAAAAAGTCCAAATCTCATCTTCAACACAACCTGCTCATTATATTTAAGTGAATTGATAATCTGTTCAAGTTTCTCCAGTAAAGAAATATAATATACAACTTCAAAAGGTGATAAACTTTTTTTATCTTCTATAAGCTCCTTCAACTCTGTTTGTGCCTCATTAACTTTAATTTCAAGTGAAACGGGCTTATGAGTATATTGAAGAATCTCTATAAGCTTATTTATAGGTAATGAAACTCTTTCAGCAATCTGTTTTGTAGTTGGTGGATATCCAATTTCTGCTGTTAATTTTTCTGAAATTTGTTTACATCTCTTTAATATCTTATGTATATATCTTGGCAGTCTAACTGGATGAGCTTGTTCCAAAATCGCAAAATTAATCTTTTGTTTTATCCACCAAGCTACATAGGTGCTTAATTTGGTTCCTTTGGCTATATCATATCGTTCTATGCCTTCAATTAATCCAATATTACCTTCATTTATTAAATCTAATAAACTTATTCCATTTGTTTTGTATTCTTGTGCTATCTTAATAACAAGTCTTAAATTTCCTTTAATAAGTTCTTCCTTTGCTTTTTCTTTTTTACGGATCAACATCAAAATTTTTTCTTTTATCTTTTCAGGGAGTTTTCTATTTTCCCAAAAAGGGGACTCGGTTCCAGAAAGTTTATATTTCTTAAAATAATATTTTAATTTCTTATCACTATCTGAAATAATTTTGATAAGAGCCTCTATTTCCTTTTGAGTAAGTCTTTTAATTTTTCCTACTTCTTTTAGGTATAGTGCGAGGAGTTCATCTTTATGGATTTTAAAAGCATTTCTGTTTTTTTTGGATTTTTGTGCGATCATAGCTTAAAATATTTTACAGGGTCAATCGGTTGCCCATTTTTTAACAATTCAAAATGTAAAACATTAACTCTATTTAAATAATCCTTTCCAAGCCTTCCTATAATTTCACCTTTTTTAACTTTTTGATTTATCCGAACATATATTTTATCCAGATAAGCATAAACCATTGAAATATCAGTAGAATGCTGAATAATTATAACTTTCCCATAACCACGCAATGGTCCTGCAAATTTTACTATCCCAGAAGCAGATGCTCTAACTTTTGCTTTCCTTTTTCCTTTTATTTCAATACCATTTAATTGAATTACACTCTTCCCATAGCCAAAATGTTTAATGATTTTTCCTTCTACAGGCAATTTTAAAGAAATATTTAAATTATAAATTTTTTTTGCTAATTTTTTTCTCTTTAAATAAATTTTTGTGCCTGCTTTTATTTTTGTAACATCTTTAATATTATTTATTTTACATAATTTTTTAACTGAACAGTTATATCTTTTAGCTATTCTCCAAAGGGTTTCACCTTTTCTTAATATAACATAATCTCTTGTTCTTCTTTTTTTAGATTCCAAATAAGAAAATGGTAACAGGTAAATCAGCAGGACAATTATACAAATTAAAGCTTTTTTAGAATTCATTTTTTAAAAAGATATGCCAAATCTTTGATATTTTCTTTTATTTATTTTTTGCCACTCTACCTGCACATTTGTAACTCTACTCAAAGGTGGTCCTTTTTTTATTTCTTCAAGGAAATTTTTCAGCACTATTTCATCACCTTCTGCATACACTTCTACATCACCATTATATAAATTTTTCACAAAACCTGTAAGGCCAAATGAATTTGCGAGGTCTTGTGTAAAAAATCTAAATCCCACACCTTGGACTCTTCCAGAGACAATTATATGTAGTGCCATCAAGTTCTGCATAATGCTTGCCTCACTGTAGTTGAACAAATCAAATCGGGATGGCGGGATTTGAACCCGCGACCTCACGGACCCGAACCGTGCGCGCTTAACCACACTGCGCTACATCCCGCTACTTTATTCTAACAATTTTCTGCCTAAATTTAAATTTAAATTCTATCCGTTTCTCTTCTTTTGTTTCCCCATTATTATTTGTATCGGCAGTATGTTGATATAATATAATATCAGGTAAAATTAAAGTTATATTTCTTGAATGTTCACTTACCCTTTGAAATGGTAATATCCCTTCTACTTTTACTTTCGGATAAATTGTTCCACCTTTAAACAGCGACTTCGCAGCTTTCTGCCGTTTGCGATAATCATCAGTATAATATGTTTCTACATAATACCTATTAAAAATAAATGAATACTCAGCCTGCTGATAAATAGAAGAAGGATAAAGTTCCTTAAATGTATCATAAGTTAACGCATTAAATTGGTTTCCCAATCCATCAAGTAAAACCGCATTTTCAGGCTCAAAATATATTTTTGTATCACGCTTATTTTCTACAACAATTTTAAATGTAGTTAAAATTGGACCACCACTATTATCTATGTATGGATTATTCTCCTTTGCAATTTCAAATAATTTTTTCCGATTCATATATTCTACTGTGATTCTGACGCCCTCTTTCTCTTGTGATGCTTTATCACCTTTTATTTCAATTTTTTTGGCTTGCACAGGAATCATTCTTCTTATTATTTTAGGTCCCGTTGCACAGGAGAAAATCAATAAAGTAAGAAATATACTCTTTTTAATGCTTCCCTTCATCTCTTTATATATAATATAAAATTCAGTTTCGCTCGTCAAGGTATCTTAATACCCAATTTAGTAATGTATATCCTTTCTTAATTATTACTGGCGGATTATTTAATATATACTCATTAAATTTAATAAATTTATGATTTGGAAGTAAAGTATTATTCTTAGAATAAAGTATAAATGGCACTGGTGAATTTATATGTGTTCTTTTTATAATCGGAGTTGGATGGTCTGGTAAAAGCAAAATATTAAATTTCTCTTTTGAATCTAACAGTGGCTTAACAACCTGTTTATCAATTCTTTCAATTGCTCTCACTTTTTCTTTCCAATTTCCATGATGACCAGCTTCATCAGGTGCTTCTATATGTACGTATATAACATCATATTTTTTTAAATTTTTTAATGTATATATAGCTTTATTTTTATAATTTGTTCTAAAATCTCCTGTTATACCTGGAACATTAATAATATCCATCTTCAATAATCTTCCTATTCCACGAATTATATCAACAGCTGAAATTATTGCACCTTTTAATTTATACTTTTCATAAAAAGAATCTATTTTACCATCAAGTCCACCTTCACCCCATAACCACATCATATTTGCAGGATTTTTCTTGTTCTTATTTAAAGGATGTGTAGAAAGGATATCGTATGTTTTAAACATTATTTCTCGGATCAGTGCAGCTGATTTTCCTTGTGGTAAGAATTTATCTATTTTTTTATTAATTATATTATGAGGTGGAGTGGTTTTAATATTAATCTTATTATTTTTTATAATTGCTATATTTCTATAATCAACACCTGAAACAAACCTGATATTTGAATCAAAATTTTTATTAAGAAAATTTATTAATTTTTTTGCTTGAGAAGTTTTAATATTTCCACCTGTGTAATCTACCAAAATATTATTTTTAATGCATACAAAATTTGCTCTAAATACATTTTCATTTTTTTTAATATTTATATTTTTAGCAAGTGCCTCCAGTGCGCCCCTGCCTATTTTTATCCGTTTAGGATTAATTCCAAGTATACTTAAATTTGCAACATCACTTCCAGGCTCAATATTAGCTGGTATTGTAGAAACAATCCCAGTTATACCATTTCTTAACATAAAATCTATATATCGCGTATTTGCAGTTTGTAACGGCGTCTTATTGTCTAATTCTTTTACAGGCAAATCAGTCATCCCATCAGGCACAATAACTACAAGATTCATCCTCACTCCTCTGTTTTCTCAAATTCTTCAATAAGATATATCCTCTGATTTATCCATTGAAAAATAATGTTATATACAATTTCCCTGTTTTTATCAATTGAAAGTGCATGATAAAAACCTTTAAGAACTTGAAGTTGCTTTTCTTGAGAACCAATTTTATTAAAAAAATTCACAACACCATTTGTGTTTCCAATAGAATCATCTTCTCCCTGAAGCACTAATATGGGTAATTCTAACTTTTTAGCAATTTTGAAACATTCTTTCATTGCAGAATTAAGAACAAAATAGAATCTCCCAGTTACCACTTTAATATCAAGTTCATCACTCTGTAACTTTTTTTGCCACTTATAATCACGAGTAAGCATTTCATTTGTAAAAGGCACATCATAGGTATGGAACTTATTAAACAAAGTATTAAACCCTGCCTCAATCTTTTTTTGAAGTGGAATTTTAATATTACACAAAATAGCAGGTGACAAAAGAATTAAACCATCAAAATAATCTTGATAGTATTTAGCAAAATGTATTCCAACCACTCCACCCATACTTTCACCAACAATGAATTTTGGCACATCAGGTAATTCAGTCTCTGCAAGCTTTAGCATTGCAAGGGTCTCGTTCAAATAAGTTTCAAATTTGTCAATATGCCCCTTATAAGCTTGACTCTTCCCAAAGCCAGAGAAATCAAATGCATAAACATTAAAAGACCGTTTTCTAAAAAATTCTGCCATCTCTTCAAATCTCAAGGAATGCGCTCCAAGTCCATGAAGTAAAATTAAAGCAGGTGAGTTCTTTTTACCTTTCCAAAACCTGAAAAATATCTGTGTCCCATCCGATTTTTTTAGATATTTTGTTATAAAACTTCTCTTCATCTTCTTTCTCCTCTTAAATTTATTATTATGCTCACTTTTACATATTATTAACTACTCTGTTGAGGATTGCCATTTATTTTTGTTATTATTGCATCTTCTACAATATAATTTGCTAAAACTCTTTTTGTAATCAATTCCACATCATTATATCTTAATCTTTTCCCTTTTAATAAATATCGTTTCCCTGTAACTACATCTTCAACTGGTATGTTGATATCTCTTAAAGCCTTCATTATTGTGCTACTGCCAGGGTCAGTAACATCAGAATGATAATAAATTTTTACTTCCCAGATATCTGATATTTTATCTTTCGTTTCTTTTTTCATAGATAATTCTTTGTTAGCTTTAATATAATTAATCCTATACTTTTCAACCACAGGATCGCAAAAAAGAAGTTGAATGCTTCGCTTTATTTCATTATTTGTTAGTTCACCTTGTATTAGATAAAGTTTAGAAAATTCTATACTTATATTTACACCAGGAAAAATAAATTCTAAGTCCTGTAAAAATATCTCTGGATTCTTTCTAAAAATTTCTATTTCATATCTCATAATCTTGAACCTTTATATTTTATTTAAACTGACTAATCCCTTTTTTTAAAACTTTTACAATATAATCTATTTCACTAAACTTTAATTTTGGGTAAAACGGTAAAGTTATGGTTGTTTTACCAATCTCTTCAGCAACTGGGAAATCGCCTATTTTAAATCCAAAATTTTCTCTATAATATTTCATTAAATGCACAGGAATATAATTTATTGCAACACCAATACCATTCTGCTGAAGATAATCTACTAATAAATCTCTAATTGTAGGGTGAACTCTTATTGTAAATAAATGCAAAGAATGCTTTACATTCTTATCTACATATGGAATATGAATTTCATCAATTTCAGATAATTTCTTTATATAATAATCATAAATGGCTTCTTTTTGTTTCCAAATTTTCTCAATTCGCTCAAGTTGTGGGATTAAAAGTGCTGCCTGTATATCAAACATATTAAACTTATAACCAAGAACAGGCACATCATACTTCACAAATTTTTCAGTATATCTTTTTTCAGCACTTCTATCCATTCCGTGAAGTCGTAAAATTTTCAAATTTTCAGCAATTTCATCGTTGTTTGTAGCAATTGCTCCACCTTCACCTGAAGTTATATTTTTTGTTGTATAAAAGCTGAAACAAGCTGCATCTGACAAATTGCCAGGCTTAATTCCATTATATTCCCCTTCTATACAATGAGCAGAATCTTCTATTAATTTTAGATTGTATCTATCTGCAATTTCTTTTAATCTTTCCATATTACACATTACGCCATAAAGATGCACAGGTAAAATAGCTCTGCATTTCTCTGTTATCTTATTTTCAATCTTTGATATATCAATATTACCCGTCTCTTTCTCAACATCAACAAACACAGGTTTGGCACCACAATGTAATATAGAATTTGGTGTAGCAACAAATGTAAGCGGAGTAGTAATAACTTCATCTCCCTCTTTAATTCCCAAAGCTTTTAAACTAAGAAATAAAGCCGCAGTGCAACTATATACACCAATAACATTCTTTACTTTAAGATATTCTGCTAATTTATTTTCAAACTCCTTAGTAACAGGACCTGTAGTTAAAAATATAGATTTTAATGTTTTCTTTAATTTTCTATATTCTTTCTTTCCTATATTATGTCTATAAAATTCTATTCTCTGCATAATTACCTTCGTTTTGACACTTATATCTGATAGCTTACAGATAAGCCTATCTGAAAATCATAATTCTTTCGCTTTGTCCGTTCCTTGTCCTTTCCATTTTCTTTATAAGTTTCTTCAACTAAAGAAATATTTTTCATATTCCAGTCTTTTGATGCAGAAAAATTAAATTCTAATATCAAATCAGCTATCGGTTGAATATAAAATCCTAATGCAAATATAGTTTGTGGCAAAATTTCCTTTGAGATATTTACTGTCTCTGTTATATTACCAGAAGTTAATTCATTATCTTTTACACTCCTGTTTTCATATTTATAAATCCCCTGTGATAATCCTGTGCGAATAAAAATTATTTTTGAAATTCTTGTATCAAACCCAACAAAAGTTCCAATAAAATGCGCAGTAGTATTAAGCTCTGATTTAACATTATCTGGATATCTAACTTTTGTCTCATATCCTGAGATAAGACCTATATATTTTAAACCATAAACTCCTCTTGTTGATTTAGCAAGAGTATGATTAAAACTTATACCTGATGAAAGAATAACTTTTTGCTTATTAAAATCCCTAATATCATAACCAGCCAATTTTCCTTGGGAATTAAAATTATAATCTTTTGAATAAGTATAATAGTCAATCCCCAGTAATGTTCTTATAAACTTTCCTTGTTTTAATTTAATCTCAGGATAAATTCTTAATCCATAATTTGCTTCTTTTTCAGTTCTACTGTAAGCATATAATTGATCAGTACTATCATAATTAAATTCATTCGTTGAGGTTCCAAGTATTCCTTCTTCTATATATAATGGAGACTCATCTTTTTGTGAGAAAGTAAAATCGCCAGCAATACTTAAGCTTATATTTTTAGTAAAATTAAATTCTACTCCGCTGCCAACAAGAAATTTATCGCAAATGTATTCACTTTTCTTTTTCTTAATACCACCAGATTCTGAATATCCATTATGCTCAGAATTATAATATCCTATTCTTAATCCAAATAAAAGTCTATCTTTTATATTAAATCCCATAGTAACATCAAAAGCAGCTCGGTCCATTGTTATTCGTTTTTCAGTATCAGTTATAACTTCAGTAGAGAACTCATCTGAAGAAGAACTATTAGAAGTTTCTTTATAATATTTTGTCCATTTAGGTTGATAATTTATAAAAAGATTAAACATCTTTATTGGAATAAGTATACCTGTATTAAATTGAAAGTCATATCCTTCTCTTGTTGTTTTGGTTAATGTTATATTCGTTTTAGTTGCCTCAGTAATGTTATAATATTCATAAACCTCGTCATTATCAGTCCCATAATCAATATTGAAAGAAGAAATTATAAGCAATGCTTTCACTTCATTAACTTTTGCAGGATTAAAATAGATATCAACAATATCATCTTTTATGAGACCTGATATTTTACCATTGATGGGATTTTCAGTATCACCAAGACTCTTTACACGTGTTAAAGTAGCAAAAAGAGTTGAAGTTAGAAATAATACACCCAATATAATTACAAAAACTTTTTTCATAACATATTCTCCTCTTTTAAAAATAATTATATCCCAAATTATTAATATAAATAAACCACAAATTGATTTTGAAAAATCTTTTTCATTTACTTTCTATCATTGATTTTTATACCATTTAATAAAACTATTCCATTTTGTGTCAGAGATAAAATCTACAGAATGGTGGTTTTCCGTATATTCTGAAATAACTTTAGATGGCGAAGGTGGGAGATAGATTGCAATTCCGTATGAGCCAGCCATAGAGGAGCTGTGATGATACTCTTTTACAATCATATTTTCAATAGCAACCATTACCTCTTCAGCCCCAGGAACACCGCCAGAAATCTTCTCATTACAGAGCTGAGCAAAATGATATAAGTCTGCTTGATCTGGATAAGTAAAATCTCTTGTCTCACTTCTTATATCTTCTATTTTACTTCCATTCTGTTTTACTAAATTATCAGCAAAAACATTTATTGCAGAAATAAGTGAATTTAATTTTGTTAAATTCAAGGCAGATAGAGTTGTGCCAGAGGTAGCATAATATTGGTGTCTATATGAAGCAACAATTTCATAGGAAAACATAAATGGTGAATGGACATCAAGATTTTTATATCTATCTAAAATATCTGTATAATCACCACCATCGCCTGGCACAGTCTCTTCAGAAGCAACAAGATATTTAGTTAGATTCCGCAATTCATAAGCTACTTCAACCATTTGCATTAAGCAAGCATCCATATAAATTACATCAAGTCTGGATTTCCCAGCAGAAGAAAGAGCAGAAGATATAGCATGTTGAACATCATCAATATATAAAGTATCATTATTAGACCCCTCATCCCAACAAATTGCTTTTCTTGGTAGATACTTTACAGTTCGTGGATTATCTCTCCACCCCCCACCATGGTTCCATAAATCTAAAAGATAATAGGTAGCAGAATAAGTATTAATGCAATATTTTATAAAATCTTCTAATGTCTTACTATCACCCATATTCAATTCTTTGGTATCACCAACATTAGTTAAAGTAACACCATTAATAGTTACATCTTTTAATCTTTGTAATCCATTTTTATCATATTTATAAATATGAGTTCCTGTCCAATCTCCTTCACCTGCACAATCAGAAGTTGAATAACCAATTGCTCTGTCCATCAGAATAATAAAAGTTATATCAGCCCCTGAATAACTACTTAGCTCAACAGATGTTATTTCTCTAAAATCAGAAATCCCTGCATCTTCCAAATTATTATCTGCATCAAGATAAACCATAAAGACCCAACTACCATCTGTTTCATCAGAAGGTGTCTCAGGACCCATTGGGTCATAAGGATTCTCACCTCTCTGGTGCTTCTCAAAATTAAGTAAAATATCTTTTCCACAATTTGTAAGTAAAAGTAAAATAAAAAATATAAACAACAATAATTTTCGCATAATTAAAATTTCACTTTTATATATAAGTCATTTTGCATTCTAATAAAATCAGGGCTATATCCAATACTTATAGATTTATTTGAAGGGTTATAAACAAGTAAAAACACACCAGCAGCTGCTGCTAAAATACTAATACCACCACATATTAAGTAATAATTTCTATATTGTAAAGCTTCTCCATACTTGTCTTCATATCGCTCATACGCATCTTCAAAATCTTCATTAGAACCAGATTTAAGCGCCATATATTCCTGCCATAATTCTTCAGCTTCATCATATTTCTTCACTGCAACTTTTCTTAAATAATTCGCTCCCACACCTGCAAGAATAGAAACACCAAGAAGAGGTAACCCATATTTTTTATATGAAGCAATACCTTTTCCACCAAAACTTTTTTGTGGTATGATATAAGTGATAAAAGAAAATATAAGTATAAATGCTATTAATTTCTTCAATTTAACATACATAAAGTTTATCATCTCCTTTTGCGTATTCTTTATGTAATATAATTATTTTAAAATTGAATGTCAAAAAATTTTATTATCTTCCTACCTTTTTCTGCTAAAAATATTTCGTTATAAAAGT
>CAZSCZ010000021.1:0-18662 GCA_964605455.1 uncultured Spirochaetia bacterium | reverse complement strand
CTTTTGCAACTTCAGGTTCAATAGATTCTAACAAAAGATTATCAATATCTTTAGTAGTTTTCTTTTTCATATATTTCAAATATAGGTTAATTAAATCTTAATGTCAAATAAAAATTAAGAGTAAAGCAAAAAATTTGTCAATCTTTATTGTCGGGTAAAGATATCTCTGTTTGCCCAGTGAAATAAAGCACTCTACTTTATCCTCTCTACTACTAATAAATAATGATTAACTCCATATTTTTCAGTAATTTGGATTTTCTTAAAATCAAAATTTCAAATCCTTTATCTTTTAAAAATTCTTTATATTTGTTAAGTTCATAAAATACCGTCATTCCTTTATAAAAAATCACCTTACTATTAACCTTTGTAAATGGCAAAACTATATTGAAAACTTTTTTAATATCTCCTACAGCTCTATTTAAAATAATATCTACTTCACATTTTATCTTTGAAAAATCTTCCATTCGTCCATAAAAAAGTGATATATTTTTAAGATTTAAAGTCTCAATTACTTTTTTTAGAAACATTATATATTTTTTCTTGCTCTCAACAAGATAAAATTTCTTGTGGGGATAAATAATACTTAAAGGGATTCCAGGCAAACCGCTCCCTGTGCCTAAATCTACAATAATTTCTTCATTATCTAACGAAAATACCTCTACAATGGAAAGTGAATCTAAAATGTGATTTATAATCAATTCCTGCTTATTTTTATAAGAAATTAAATTTAACTTCTTGTTCCATTCTTCTATTAGATTGATATATCCTTGTAAATTCTTATACCAAAGATTTTTCATAAAAATAAAAGAAAATTTATATAATATCTTAAATTCTTCCCAAAAAATTAAAAGCTAATTTGTTACAAATTTATTATTTCCCAATGCAGAAATTTGAAAAAATTGAACTGAGTAAATCCTCAGTACTGAACTTACCTATAATTTCTTCCAATTCCTTTATTGCGCGTCTTATATCTGAAGCTATAAATTCTTCTGGAATATCCGATAAAACACCTTTTAGTGCTTCTTCTAAATATATTTTTGAACTTTTTAATAAATTCTCATATCTTATATTTGTAACAAGAATGTCCTCATTGGTCTCTTTTCCTATAGCTAACCGCTTTATTTCTTTCTCAAGATGCTCAATTCCTTTACCATTTAATGCAGAAATTTTAAATATTTTTTTCTTTACTTTTTTCTTAAGCTCATTACAATCCATTTTCATTGAAAGGTCAACTTTATTTAAAACAAAAATAACTTTATCTTTCATTGAATTTAATCTTTTTATTAAATCTATATCCTCTTTTTCAAACTCTTTTGAGGCATCAAATATTGCAATAACAATATTTGAATATTTAATTGCTTCCTCTGTCTTTTTTAAAGAGATATGTTCAATCATATCAAATGCTTCTTTAAATCCAGCAGTATCAATTAATTTTACTGGCAGCCCCTCAATATCAATCCAATCTTCTATAATATCTCTTGTTGTGCCAGGAATATCTGACACAATTGCTCTATCTTTTCTTAAAAGGAAATTGAATAAACTTGATTTACCTGCATTTGCTTTTCCAACTATAACCGCATTTATACCATAACGAAACGCCTTGCCTCTCTGTGCTGTGGATAGAAGCTTATCTATTTTCTTTATAATACTAATAATATGTTCTTTTATCTGTGGATATGTAATAAACTCAATATCTTCATCAGGATGGTCAATTGATACTTCTAATTTAACCAGTAACTTTTTAAGCTCAGCAGAAATAAGCTCAACATATTTTGAAAAGTGTCCAAGCAGCTGAGAAAGTGCATATTTTTTTGATTTCTCTGTCTTTGCATTAATCAGGTCATTCAACGCCTCTGCTTGGGTAAGGTCAATCTTTTTATTCAAAAATGCGCGTAAGGTAAACTCACCAGGTTCTGCGTGTCTTGCCCCATTTTTTATTACAACATTTAACACATCATTTGTTACAAGGAGCCCGCCATGACAATTTATTTCTATTAGGTCTTCTCCAGTAAAACTTTTGGGGCTCCTCCGAACAATTACAACAACTTCATCTATAATCTCATCTTTATCCTGAATTTTTCCTGTATAAACCCCTGGTTGTGTGAAGTCTTTGTCTATATTGGGCACAAATATTTTCTTTATTATTTTTATAGCATCTCTACCTGAAAACCGCACTATACTTATAGCGCCCCTGCCAAGTGGCGTTGAAATCGCTACTATTGTATCATCTGTGTTCATTTCTTTAACATTATCTTCACTTTTTTATAAATTCCAGCTCCAATACTCTGTGTAACAATATCTTTTTCATTCTGAAGTGTTGAATGAATAATTCTGCGTTCGTATGGATTCATAGGTTCAAGAACAACAGGTCGCTTAAATTTTCGCACCTTAAGTGCAAGATTTTTTGCCAACTTCTCTAATACTCTAACTCTTTTATCTCTGTATTTTCCTACATCAAGAATTATTTGTAAATTTTTATCCAAAATTTTACTTACTATTAATGATAAAATAAATTGAATTGCTTCAAGTGTTTTTCCTCTTCTACCTATAATAACTGCAGCATCTGGTGTCTTTATATCAATAAATATTCTCTCATCTTTCCTTTCTTTTATCTTTATTTCATCTATAGTAATATCCATATACTTGAACATCTCACGAAGAACTTCAAAAATTTTCTTTTCATCTTCTTCATAAACAAATAATTTTACTTTAATATTTTTATTACTACCCATACCTAAAAAACCTGACTTATGGGATTCTTGAAAAACCTCATATTTTACATCATCATTTTTTTCGATTCCTGCTTCTTTCAAAGCTGCCTGTAAGGCTTCATCTTCAGTTTTACCATATTTTTCAATTACCTTCATCTTCGCCTCCTGCTTTCATTTTTTTAGTCAAATAAATTTGTTGTGCTATACTTAAAAAATTTTGCAGGGTCCAATAAAGAACAAGTCCTGATGGCATATTCCAGAAGAAAAAGATAAATATAAGCGGCATTAAAAGCATAGCAAATTTATGTTGGGGGTCAGTAGAAGAAATTTTCTGCTGAATTAACATACTTACACCCATAATAACAGGAAGTGGATTTAATGGAATAGAACCAAGATAACCTACTGTATCAGGTAATGCAAGACTCTTTATCCATAAAAATGAAGCATCTCTTAATTCAAGTGAATATTGTAGCATATCCCATATAGCAAGAAATATTGGAATTTGAAAAATAAGAGGCAGACATCCACCAAATGGATTAACCTTATGCTTTTTGTAAATTCTCATAAGCTCTTGATTCATTTTCTGAGGGTCACTCTTATACTGATTTCTTATCTGTGCAATAACAGGCTGAAGTTTCTGCATCCTTGCCATAGATTCAAATTGTTTGTGTGTAAGTGGATACAATATAATCTTTATAAGAAGTGTAAATAGTATAATAGCCACTCCCCAATTGTGAACAACCTTATAGTAGAAAAACCTGAGGATATCAAGAAATAAATTACCAATCGGACTTATCAGTTTGCGAAATTTTATTGTCTTCTCAAGTGAATTTAACACCTTCACAGAGCGAAAAGTATCTCGTAATTTTGGACCCGCATATATTATATAATTGTATGTAATTTGATTTTTCTTAAAAAAACTTTCAGTTAATTGTAAACCAATTCCCGCAACATACATCTTACCATCAGAATAAAATAAAGCCTTCCTTACTTTATAACGTTCCAGCGGAATTATAGCTGAAACAAAATAGCGATTGTGAAAAGCTATATATTCAATACTTTCCTCTTTTCGCACAATTATCTGATTGTAATAATTATACCTTCTGGAAAAAAAACCACCACCGGCATATTTTATTTTATTTAATTTCGCATTGTTAAAATATACTGTTTCAAGTATATTATACCTGCTTTTTTCATCTATAGGACCAAGATAAGGCTGCCATTTTAAAACTACTATGCCGCCCTCATATTTAAATATATTTTGAGGTATTCCTTTATAAATAAGAGTAATTTTGTGTTCAATTTCATATTTATTATTATGAAATATATACTCTTTTGTTATATCAATATCATTATAAATTCTTCCCTTAAAGATTATGTTCGTGTGAGCAACTTTTACATTATATATATTAAAGTCATTTTTAATAAAATTTTCATCACCCTTTTTAAGAAGGACAAAATCCAGGGGATAAAATTGTATGGCACGGGATTCAGGATAAATAACTAATTTAACATTACTTTTATTTGTTATATTCTTATATTTTTTTAAAATAATATATTTAATTCTGCCGCCTAATGTGCTTAAAACATATTTCGCAAGTGATGTCTCAATTGTAAGGAGCTTTTCTTTAGATCTTCTTGCACCTTTAGGTTTAAAAAG
Source organism: uncultured Spirochaetia bacterium (assembly GCA_964605455.1). Taxonomy (GTDB): domain Bacteria; phylum Spirochaetota; class JAHITG01; order JAHITG01; family JAFGFC01; genus CAZSCZ01. The sequence goes on along the minus strand of CAZSCZ010000021.1, from coordinate 14,291 downwards.
TATCTGGTGGGTATTTGTTTCTATATTATTAAAACAATCAACCGCTCTCACAGCAAAATAGTATGGAATAGATGGATCTAAATCATTTATCTCATAAGTTGTATTTTTAGTATAATATGCAGGATTATCAAAATTAGTGATTTTATTATATGACGAATAGTAAATTAAATAAGTAACTTCTGATTCATCTTTAGCTGGTTTCCAAAACAACTTTATTGTTCCTGTAGTCTCATCATAGGAAACATTTTTTATCCCTTCAAATAAAGGAGGATTTGTTTCTGTAGGCACTTGATGCTTTTTCATTATAAAAGTCCAAATTATAAGCACAATCATTGATAAAACAAAAGCTAATAAAGTATTTTTACTCATTTTTTAAACTCCTATATCAATGTAACTAACATCAAAGTTAGACTGTCCATTGATTAAAATTTATAACAAAGGGTCATATCCACCTTTGATAAAAGGATTACATCTTATTATTCTATAAAGAGAAAGCCAAAAAGCCTTAATAAAATTGTATTTTTTAAATGCAAGTAGAGAATATTCAGAACAAGTCGGATAAAATCTGCAACTTCTCGGAGTAAATGGAGATATAAAATTTCTATAAATTTTTATAAGTAAAAGTGCTATCTGTTTTAATATTGCATCAATTTTTTTCAATACAATCCTCATCAAATCTACTACCTACCAGTCCTGCCCTGTGGAGCAATTCGTAAAAATATTTTTTTTTTTCTATAAATCTCAATTCTCTAAACATAGGTTTAATATAAAATACCAAGTCATATCCAGAATTAATATTATGTTTCTCTGTTCTAAAAAGTTCCCTTATTCCTCGTTTTGCTTTATTTCTTTCAACAGCTTTTCCAAAATTTTTATTTATAACAATACCCAATCTTGAAAATTTTAAATTGTTTGAAATATAATATAACTTTAGCGACTCATTTTCTATTCTCTTGCCATTTTTCAATACATTAAAAAAATCATTTTTACGATGAATACGTTCTATTTTTTTAAATGTAAATCTTTTATTTCTCATCAGAAACTGTTAACCTTTTTCTTCCCTTTCTTCTTCGCCGTGCTAAAATTTGTCTTCCTGCCTTGGTTCCCATTCTTGCTCTAAACCCATGCGTCCTTTTTCTATGAGTATTACTTGGTTGATATGTTCGTTTCATAACTCTATTTACCTCACTAAATTTTTGATAATGTTATAAAAATTATAAAAATATGTCAAGTGAAATTTTTTATATTTAATTCTTGCTATAATTTTACCAGAAACTTATTTAAAAAACAAGTTGGGCTGATACTATGAATGCCAATATTAAAATTTTAAAATTTCAATTGACTTTCTCTCTTTTATAGTATATAATATTTTATGGATGGTCGTGTATGTTCTACTGCATATGCAGGGGCAGGCTCTGCGAAAGCAGAACCCTATAATTACTTATATTGTTTCAATTATAGATTCCAGCTGGAGTTTACCCCTGCGGAAGCAGGGACAGGAATGATAACACGTGTTAAGAATTGTGCAATTATTTATGCATCTAACTATAGATTATAGGATATTTTAAAAGGAGTATAAGATTATGCTTACAGTAGAAAAATTTATAAAGACAAATAAAATTTTTATGATGAATTTCCCAGAAAAGAAAAAACATAGATCTAAAGCAATTAGGTTTAAAGGTATGTTTGCTGATATTGGGAAAGAATTAAAAAAAGAGGGGAAAACTTCTGTTGACCTTGTAAGAGAGATACGAGAGGGAATTAGTAATGATGCAATATTAGTAACATAGGATGAGAAATTTTTAATGAAAAGCAGAAGGACAATAGAGGCAAAAACTCCTGAAGAGATTATATAAAATTTAAATTTTTTCTTCCAATAACTTTGCTTATGTTAAATTAGGCATAATAACAAATTTTATTCTTCATTTCTTGACAATTTATTTGATAATGCTATATTCTAATTATGAAAACAGTGGTTAGAAAAAATAGACAGAAACCTTATTCTCAAAACTTGCACTTTTATGAGAAAAAAATATAAGTATATACAATACAAAATACTTACTCGCGAAAAAAAATTAAACGAGATGCGTAATAACATATTAAATCAATTAAAGAATGCATTTAAATATTTACAAACCAGATACAATATTCCGCGGATATTAGTTTTTGGCTCAATTATAAAACCTGAAAAGTTTCGTTTCAATTCAGATATAGATGTAGCAATTGAGTGTAAAGATAAAGATTTCTTCAAAATTTATAGTTATCTATTGGACAAAACCTGTGGGAAAATAGATTTGAAACACTTCAAAGATATTCCTCAACAGATGAAAGAAAAGATTTTAAAAGAAAGTATATGTTTTTCAAATGAACTTAAGAAATGAATATTTAGAATTCAAATCTGAAATAGAACAGGAACTTATTAAGCTTCAAAAGCTAAAAAAAGAACTGCAACCTATTATTAGAAGAAATGAACAATATATAAAACGTGCTCAAGCATCAATTTTACATGATTTCTATAATTGCTGTGAACGAATATTTTTAAAAATTTTGAGTGATATAAATCATTATAAAGAAGAAGATATTATGTGGCATAAAAAAATATTATATAAAATGACAATTCCTATAAAAGATATAAGGCCATCTGTAATTTCAGAAGAACTTGCTGGAGAATTAGAAGAATATCTAAGTTTCAGACATTTATTTCGCCATTTGTATGGATTTGAGCTAAAAACTGAAAAATTTAAACATCTGATAAAAAATTTTAATAGAGTTTCTAATAAATTTATAAAAGAGATAAAAGAATTTTTAAGAAAAATTTAAAAATTTCTTAAAAAAATATATATAAATGAAGAAGTTTCCAGGGATAAAAAGTATCCTTATTTTGATTAATTTTTTAACCCTTAGTGCAAACTCCCAAACAGTTTTAAATGTTTCCAATGTAAATAATGTTACTCAATTTGAAGTAAACTCTTATGTTCAAAACAATTTTATAATATGTGCTATTAGTAATAGGAAGATTAACACAAATATAACAGCAAGAATATACATATATGCTAAAAGAAAAGATACAAATGGTGAATATACTATTGCTTCCACAACAACCTCTATTGAGCCTGAGTATGGCTGGGAAGAGGAAAACTCTACTCGTTATTATGGACATACTCTGCTGGTTAAGGGGAAATGCATACTTAAAATGGTATCTGATACTACTGCTGGGGATGTTAGAATTTTTATTGTAGATGCACGGGAAAATGCCAAGAAAATGTCAAATACATATTTCACAATATCATTTGTTCCTTATACTTCTCTATATGCAGGTAAAATTGTAATAAATGAAGTAAATTATGATACAGGCTATATTTGGCAAAAAGAATGGGTTGAATTTTATAATAATTCGTTACACAGCATTGATATGAATAATTTTATTCTACAAGTGCCACTTAATAATGATAACAAAATCACTCCTAATAATACTATTCCACTGTCTACTACTACAATTCCTCCTTATGGATATTTAATTCTTGTTGCAAATTTGAATTATTTTACCAATTTTTTCCATTGGGTAACACCTGGAGAAGGAAATTATAAAAATGTAGTTATTGTAGAAAAAGATGTATCCACCAAATCTTTCAGAAATAATACTACTACAGGCTTTTATAATCATACATATGCTTCTGGTGATTCAATGATATTGCTTGATTCTTCTACCAATATAGTGGAACGACTTGATTATAAACACTCATGGAAGTCAGACATTTTTGATATTTCAATTGAACGCCGTAATCCAAATGAAAATGTAAATTCTGATGAAAATTGGGGCGGGTCTATCTCACCTAAAGGATGCACACCAGGAGAAATTAATTCTATTGCTATTAAATCTACTATATCTGTAAACACTAATAAAATAGAATATGTTAGGCTTTCCCAAAATGTATTTAATCCTGAAAAAGAAATAATAAAAATTTATTATAAAATAAAAAGCTCTTCCTATGTAAAAATTTGTATTTATAACTCTGAAGGAGATTTAATTAATGAGTTATTAAATGAATCAACAACGCCAGGGACTTATTCAGTAGATTTTACAGGTAAAGATAGAAATACCAATTACCTCGCAGCAGGAATATATATAGTATATATGCAAATCACTGAAAAAGAGGGTAAAAATATAATAAAAGTTTCAAAACCTGTAGTAATAGGATACTGGTAAATGAGAGTAAATATTTTGTTATCCATTCCTTTTATTTTATTATTGCCTATATGGTCAAATTCTGCTGTAAAGCTAAAAATAGATGTAAATACCAATATACTTGTAAGTTGTGTAAGAGGATATTTAGTAGTAAAAGCTCTTAATGAAAATGGAACAATTGATACAAACTGGAATGGAATGGTAGAAGTTAAATCCTCTTATTATCTTACAGTATTTAGAAATGAATTTGAAGAACGAGATTATGAAGGTAAAATTACATTTTTTCTTACAAATGGTCAAATTCAAATGGGTAATACATCTGGAAAAAGAGGTATAGGTTTTTGGGATTTTGAGCCAAAAACTATTACATTAACTGCATCAGATATAAGCGATAATTCTTCTAAACTTATGTCAGACTCTATAACTATTAATGTTATTAATTTTAATTCGCCGTATAAAATCATAATAAATGAAATAATGTATAAAACTGTTGATGATTCAAAATATGAATGGTTAGAACTTTATAATAATTCCTCCCAAGAAATCCCTTTAAATAATTTTGTTATAAGAAAGATTACTTATTCATCAGGAAATATTATTGATTATACATTATCAACTTCTTATTCTATAAAGCCCAAAAGTTTTGCTATAATATGTAAAAAGATGGAAAATTTAAATATCTTTTTTCCCGATGTAAAAACAAACAATAACCAATATGCAAATGTAGCCATTATTGAAAATACAAGTATAAGATTAGTAAATGATGATGCACCTCTTTTTTTATTAGATTTATTTGGGAATTATTGTGATGGCTTTATTTATAGAGCAAGATGGGGTAATACTGAGATTCCAAATATCTCTCTTGAGCGTAAGGACCCAAATAAACCTGCCTATCTCAAAGAAAACTGGGCTGAATGTATAAGCACAGAATACTGGAATTATGGAGCTAAGGGAACACCAGGAAAAGAAAATAGTATTGTATATAAAAAACCATCATCTGAATTAAAAATAAATATAGCTTTAAATAAAAAAGTTTTTTCACCCAAAGAAGATTCTTGGCTTGAAATAACTTATACTCTAACAGAACCAGCAGATGTTACTGTTAAATTATTTAATTCTGATGGATATGAGATTATGGAACTTGTGCGGCATCAGCCAACATCTGGTAAAGAAACTAAAAAAATACGATTTTATGGGAAAGATAAAAATAATAAATCTCTTTCACCTGGAATTTATATATTATATTTTGAAGCATTGAATTCTGAAACAGGTAAAACATCTACAATGGCAAAAAGCTTTGTAATTGGAAACAAACTATAAAATTTAATTAGGTAAATTCAATTTAAAGTGTATGATTTATAATTTTAGATATGTTTTTAAATTATAATTTCCAAGCAATCTTGGTTCCTTTGAGGAGTAATAAAATATGGAAACAAAAAAATTGAAAAATTTAATTTTATTGTTGGCAATTATAATGCTATTTCCAAATTTTAATTATCCGATGTTTGAGCAGCGAGAACCAGGCGCAAGAATAACAGCTATGGGAAATGCAGGTGTTGCCTTTACTGAAGATATATATTCACCTTATATAAATCCAGCGGGTTTGGTATTTATGAATAATTTTTCTGTTCTATTTTCTTATTATTCCCTATATCCTTATCTTGAAGGGATGGATTCTATAAAATATATAAATTTCTGTGGTGGAATACCTCTACATAATCTTTGTACTGTAGCTGTTAGCTATAATTCATTTGGATTTGATTATTACAAAGAAACCACTTTCTTAATTGCACCAGCATTTAACTTGTTCTATAGAATGGGATTGGGGTTTAATCTTAAATTTTACAATGTTAATATTAAAAATATGGGAAACGCATCTACTGTTGGAGTTGATATGGGAATTATAGCAAAAATTTACCAAGGTTTTAGTATAGGTGCTTATATAAATAATATAAATAGCCCAACAATCGGAAAGGATAGCGAAGAAATTCCTCAATATGGAGTAGTTGGTATTGAATTTATTCCTATTAATGGACTATCTTTGAATTTTGATGTTCAAAAAGTTGTTGATAAAAAATTAAATATTCGGGCGGGACAAGAATTTAGAATAATACGCTATCTTTTCATTCGTTCAGGTGTCCAATCAGATCCTACAAAATATTCGTTAGGTATTGGAATAAACTATCATCTCCTTTCATTTGATTATGCACTTTTAATTCACAATACACTTGGAAATCAACATATAATCTCATTAAAATTTAGCTTAAGTGAAGAAACAAAAGCAATCTATACAGAAAGGATTCCTAAAAGAGCAAAAGAAAAGCCTACTGCTATTTCTGAAGTAGAGTATGTAGGCGCTAAAATTAATATTAATACTGCAACTGTAGAAGAATTAATACAGCTCCCACATATTGAACCTAAAACCGCTGAAAAAATTATCAAATATAGAGAAACATATGGCACATTTAAATCTATTGAAGATATTATGAATGTAAAAGGAATTGGACCCAAAATATTTGCAAAAATAAAACATATAATCACTGTAGGTAAAAAAGAGTTCCCTGAAAAACAAAAAATTCCTGTCCAAACAATGGTTTTTGACTTAAATAAAGCTCAAATGAAAGATTTTATTGAAAAAGGAATACCACCTATAATAGGACTTAGAATAATCCAGTACAGAGAAAAGAAAGGTATAATAAAATCTGTTGATGAACTTAAAAATATTGAAGGAATGACTCCTAAAATTTTTAAAAAGCTGAAGAAACTTGTAAAAGGCAAATAAAAATAAAATTGATAAATCAAATCCTTACAAAAATATTTTCTGGCTTATATCATTATACTATAAACTTAGTGGATAAAACGAGAATGAAAAAAATTATTTTATGTAGTATTCTATTGATTGTTACCACAAATATCTTATGTGCTGAAATTTCTGCAGAAAAGGATAAAAATTTTTTTAAGATATTTACCAAAACAAAGCGAAATATAAACACAATAAAACTTAAATATTTGAAAAAATTTTTTCCATTAATTGGATTAACAGAAAAGGATGCGATAAATATTTATAAATTTGCCAAGAAAGAACCAATTACATCTGTAGAAATGCTTAGAAAAATACCTGAAATTAGTGAGAGAAAGATAAATATATTAAAGAAATATTTTGTATTTAAAGGAACGAAAAAAAAGAGAAAAGAAACGATACGAGAAGAAGATATAGATGAAATTATTGAACCACTGATTGATGAATTAAAAGATGAAGAGTCTGATATAAAAGAGACATTGGAAAAATATAAAGATTCGCCTTTAGATTTAAATACCGCAACAATAGTAGAAATTCAGGAATTTCCGTGGATTACGCCAATTTTAGGATTGAAAATTATAAAATATCGTGATAAAAAAGGCGGATTTGAAAAGCTTTCTGAATTAAAAAAAGTGCCCGGAATGACAGATGAGATTTATAACAAGCTAAAACCTTTTGTTACTGTTAAAAAAGAATTTATAATTGTGAAAGGTAAAACAGTAAAAGAAAAGCCAAAAATTTCAGGAAAAATCATAAGTAGAATTATTTATGATTATCCTTATTCTGAAGAATATTTGAAAGAAAATGTATATAAAAGATATATTCATAATCCTGTAGGTATTAAGGAGAAAATTGAATTGAATTATGGAAAAATTGCAAAAGCAGGATTTATGGCAGAACGAGATGCAGGTGAAAAAGATTGGAATGATATGCAAAAATATTATATTCAATTTAATAATTTCTATTTTATTAAAAAAATAATCTGGGGCAACTACAAACTCTATTTTGGTCAGGGTTTAGTACTTTATCCTACAAGCAGCGCTATGAAAAAAGGAGAAATAATCAAAATCAAACAAGAAAGCAAAGGTATAAAACCAGATATGGGTTCTGAGGAAAATGCTTACTTCTATGGTCCTGCAATTCAACTGGGAATAGATTGTATTGATATATTTGGATTTTATTCATTTAAAAAATATGATGCTACTGTTGAGGACCAAGGCACAAGACTTGTAAGTAATGATTATAATGATGATACCCCAGATGACCCATCTGATAATATAATTACTTCCTTTGATACTGAAGATGATGGTAAACATCTTACTGTAAATGATAAAAATAAAATTGATAGATTAGAAAGAAAATTTATAGGTGGAAGAATTGAACTTTCTCCTTCGCCTAAAATTAAAATTGGCACATCTTATTTCCACTCTACTTATTCTATACCAATAAATCCAGAAGTTAAAAATAATTATTATTATAAATTTAGAGGTGATAAACTTGATGCTTTAGGATTTGATTTTGACTTTATTTATAAATCCATAAATATCTTTGGTGAAATCGCTTGCTCATTCTTTCCAAAAATTGTTAACCCTGTCTATTACGACCCCTATGACCCTAATAACTCAGATAAAAAAGATAATGGGATGGGAATTGTTATTGGTAAAATTATTGATGTAGGAAAATTTAAAACTGCTATACTATATAGAAAGTATGATAAAGATTTTTATAACTATGATAATCACGGTTTTCAGGAAAGTGATGATCAAAATGAAGAAGGGTTCTACTGGGCAATAAGATTAAATCTGGATAGCCAAACAAAAGTGCGGATGTATATTGATATATACAGAATGGATTGGAGAAAATATTATGAAATAATGCCTACAAGAGGATATGAGGTTTATACTCAAATTGAAAGAAAATTTTTACGAAAATTTAAATATACTTTTAGAACAAAAATTGAAAATAAAGATATGAAGGTTTCAACTGATAAAGGAGATGAACTTTTCTGGGTTCAAAATGATTGGCGGGTCCGAAATGAAATTGAATGGGCACCATCAAAAATTGTAAAATATAGACTAAGATATGAATTTTCAAAAACTGAATATGAAGACCTTAATATGCTTTATAATGGGTATCTCATCTTTGTTGATATAAAATATTCACCAACAAAAAGATTAACATTTTATTTAAGAGATATTATGTTTGATATGCCCTACGAAGCACGAATATGGGAATATGAAAATACTATCCCAAGCTATATGGAAAATCTTACTTTTTATGGCACAGGAGAAGGAAAAGGAAATAGAATATATCTCTTAATTAAAGATCAGATTAATAAAAATCTATTGTGGGCATTTAAAATTGCAAGAACAACTTATTTTAAAACAACATCTATAGAACAATCTGAACTGTTGGGTGAAGAGGAGGAAAAAGAAGAAAATATACCAGAAACCGTCCTTGGAAATACTCAGTATGATTTCAGAATGGAAGTTCAATATATGTTCTGAATTTTTAGAAAATTTTATATTGCAATGTAAAGAATAATATGAAAAAAATTGAATAATAAAATATAGAGGCTTTAAGCCTCCTGTGATAGTCGGGAGTTTTTAACCCAGCTATTAATATTTACTATAAAATTATGGAGCGGAAATATGAAAAAAATATTAATTTTAGTGTGTATATTCTTATTGCTGATTTACAATAAAAAACTCTCAGGTTATTCCTATTTAGGAATAGATTACGGCGATGTTGTAGGCTATTACGGGACAAGGAATCTTGGAATGGGTGGAACATCTATTGCTTCTGCAGAAGATTATTCTATGCTTTTTTCTAATCCTGCTGATGGATATCACTTTGATAAAAAAATAGGAGTTGCCCTTTCTATAAATTATTTTCACGGAAACGAGAAAGTTATGGATTATGAAACACCGCAAAGTTATAAAAGTTCATTCAGTAAAATTAGCCTAAATTCTTTTGGAATATATTCCCGTCCAGTCAAATCTGTTTCGGTCGCATTTGGATATCATCCTGAAATGGACTTAAATTATAAATCTGAACATTATATCCCTGAAACTACATCTGAAAAAAATGGAATTAAATATATTGAAAGTTCAGGCACTCTGAATAATTATTCGTTTGGTATTTCAATAAATATAGAAGAATATGGCGCTGTTGGAATAAGTTATTCTATAATAAAAGGCTCGCAAAAACTTGAACAGGGAATAGATTACTACGAAATAACAGGATTACAAGACCAAGTTACTAAATATAGTTATAAATATAGTGGTGCCAAATTAAATTTTGGATTATTAGGAAAAATAACAAAAACAGTATTTGGAGGTGGATATATAACTCCAAGTAGGAGAATTGAAAAAAAAGAAGCAGATAAAAAATATACTTTAAAATTTCCATTCTCTTATGGCGTAGGAATTTTAATTAAATCTTTATTTGGATATGATACTCAATTTGCATTTGATTTTGTGTATAATAGCTGGGGAAATTTTAAAATACAACAACCTGATAATGAAGAATATACACCAGCAGGGTTTCATAATACTTATGAATTTCACACAGGTGTAGAGCATATACTTATTTTTGGGAAAATAAAAGTGCCTGTAAGATTGGGCTATTATTTTCAGCCATTTTATGCAAATGATGCTTATGACAGAACAGTTTTCACATTAGGGGCAGGGCTCCAAGGATATCCTTTACCATCAATAAAATTTGATTTTGGGCTTGAGTTTGGTAAACGAAACTTTTTAGGTGATAATGCTTATTTTGATAATACTAAATTTATAGATGAAACTCTATTAAACCTTGTGCTTGAGGTAAAATATGAGGTTAAATAATAGAAGCCAAGAAAAAATGTTTTTAGTCTTATCTCTTGTATCTTCTGTTTTTTTATTCTTCTCCTGTGCTGATAAGGATAAATTTGATGAATTAGGACCTGGGCTTGATGCTGGTAGTATGTATAAATTTATAGAAAAATGGGGAGCAGATTATTATACCTATACATCTGAAGTTGGGCCAGGACACGGGGATGGAACAAGCTCATCAAAAGTAGGTGCATATAACACCCCTATTGGAATCTGTATTGTTAGCAATTATGTATTTGTAGCAGAATATGGAAATTATAGGGTTCAAAAACTTTCACTGGACGGATACCCGTCTTCTTTTGCAGCAGGCGGAATTCAAGATGTGGTTTATGGTAATGGATTATATGGATGGGAAAGTAATACTAAACCTGCTCCTGCACGTTCGTCTAAAACAGGTGGATTCTTTGCACCTTATGGGCTTGTAGTAACAAAAGATTATATTTATACAATAGATTATGAATTAATAAATGTTCAAATTAATAAATGGGATGGAAACACAAATACTATTCCTGAATTTGGTAGCATAGGATGGGGAGACGGTGAATTCCTTCAACCAAAGTATATCGCTGTTGATAAAGCAGGAAACCTGTATATTACTGACAAACTTAGAAATGATGTCCAAAAATTTACCTCTACTGGCACATTTATAACAAAATTTGGTGGAAAGGGTAATAATACTGGTAAATTTCATAATATAAATGGTATAGCTATAAATAGCAAAAATGAAGTCTTTGTGGCTGATACTGATAATCATAGAATTCAGGTTTTCAACACAAATGGAACTTATCTTAGAACAATTAAAAAATTTGGCTTCAGAATGGAAGATTTATATAAACCTGTAGCAATTGCTATTGACCCAAGAAACGATAATCTTGTTATAACGGATGGAGATAGAATAAAAGTATTCACACGAGATGGTAAATTTATTACAGGCTGGGGACAATCAGGAAAATGTAATGGTGAATTTAATAATCCAAAAGGGATTTATGTAGATAGTAGAGGATATGTATATATCGCTGATACAGGTAACCATAGAATCCAAGTATTTGCTCCACAATAAGTTACTCGTAATTAGCAAAAACGAGAGCTTTTTATAAAATCTGTAACAAAACTCTTGTAAGAGTCTTATAATCACCTGGTGAGATTAAATGAGAATTTTTAACTTTGCTTAAAGCATACTTTATACCACCTGTATCAGTGCCAATAATAGGCTTTCCACAAGATGCTGCTTCAAGATACACAATCCCAAACCCTTCTGTAGCTCCTTTCTCTTTAATTTCCTTTGATGTCAAAACAAATGCATCACATATATTATATAATTCTACCAATTGTGTATCAGAAACGCGGCCCAAAAGTTTAACATATCTATTTAATCTATGTGCTTTTATATACTTTATTAGCTCATCATACAACTCTCCTTCACCCACAATTAAATAAATTATATTTGGAATCTTCTTCTTTAAAATTTCTATTGCTTTCAGCACAGTAAAAAAATCTTTTACTGGAGTGAGACGTGCAACTGTAAGAATGATTTTCTTCCTTGTAAGTTTATATCTCTTTCTCAATTCCATAATCTTTCCTTTAGAAAATTTTTTAAATTTCTTTTTATCAATTAAAATCTCTTTTATCCTAATCTTTCTTTGCTTTATTTTCCTTTTTGTAAGTATATCTTTCATATACTCTGATGTTACCCAAATCTCTTCTGACAAATTCAACATTAAGTTTTTCTTCAACTCAGTATATAAACTTCTTCCCCTTATAAATTCGCTCCCATGCAAAACAACAATATATCTTATTTTTCTTATTTTACACCATAAAAATAATGGTAATGCACAATCCATATGAAAAAATATTACTATATCAACCCTTGCTTTAAATCTATTTAAAATATCTTTCAAATCCTTTGAAGTAGAATAATAAATAAAATCCGAATGAGTTAAATTGCCAAAAGAATTTCTTTTTATAATAACTTTTATATCTTCTCTTTTTTTTAATTCTTTATACAGTTCAAATGCCCAGCGCGCAATTCCCCCTACCATTGGTGGAAAATCTGTTGTTACTAATAATTTCATCGTAATTTTGATTTTATATATATTCCTCCACTGTTGAGTATAAACAATATAAATCTTAAAATAAAAAATCAAGTAAAAAATTTGACAAATTAATTAAAATGCGATATTATAAAATATAAAGTAATATCTATTATAGGAGAAAGAGATGTGGAATATTAAAAAATTAATAATATTTTTCATAATTTTTAATCTATTCCTCCTATCTTCGCTTCATAGCAAGCTGGTCATTATATGGACACAGCAATATAATGGGAAATATAATGATATATCTTATGATATAGCATTAGATAAATCAGGAAATGTGTATATCACAGGAGCAAGTACTAATGGAGCAAATTGGGACTATTTTACAATTTCATACAGTAATAAGACTGGTGGAATTCGTTGGACAAATAGATATGACAGTGGTAATAATGAATGGGCACAAGGAATAGCAGTGGATAATTCAAGCAATGTTTATGTTACAGGAACAAAATGGAGTGGTATTCCCAAGTTTGATTATTTCACAATAAAATATACCAATGGCAATATTTGCTGGTCAAATCAGTACAACAATGGTCCCGGTAATAAACATGACCTCTCTTTTAGTATAGATGTGGATAATTCTGGCTATGTTTATGTTACAGGAGCAAGTAGTAATGGAACAGGTTTTGATTATTGCACAATAAAATATGATGCCAAGAATGGAAATGGAATCTGGACAAATAGATATGATAGTGGTGCTAATGATGGTGCATATAGTATAGCAGTAGATAATCAAGGACATATCTATGTTACAGGAGCAAGTAGTAATAGTTTAAATTCTGATTATTTTACGATTTCATATAGCAATAGCGGCACAATTAATTGGACAAATAGATATGATAGTGGTGCTAATGATGTTGCATATAGTATAGCAGTAGATACTAATTTTGATTGTATTTATGCTACTGGAACAACTGAAAAAGGAGGGAACCTTGATTGTCTTACAATAAAATATGACCCTTCAACTGAGACGATTGTGTGGGATAAAAAATATGGCACTGGTAGCCGCAATGAATCAGCTCAGGATATAACAGTAGATAGATTAGGTTATATTTATATTGCTGGTTGGATAGAAAAAGGAGGCAATAATACTAATTTTCTTATATTAAAATATGACCCAGAAAAAAATGACCCTATTTGGGCCGAGGAATATGATAGTGGAAATACTGATAAAGCTTATGGCATAGCAGTTGATAGTGCTGGATATATTTATGTTACAGGCACTAAGCATAATGGCACAGATTATGATTATTTCACAATAAAATATCTTCAGTCACCATATCCAAACCCCTCATCACTTTCTGCTACTATTATATCAAATAATGTAAAGCTTA
>CAZSCZ010000020.1:10790-18766 GCA_964605455.1 uncultured Spirochaetia bacterium | reverse complement strand
ATATTTTACTTATTCTCTTGACCCATTTGGTAAAAAATTTGCAAAAAACATACGTGTTACTCGGAATAAAAGTGATTCCATTAATCCTACTGTGGCAACTTCTGGTGATAAGATATTTTTAGTTTGGGCTGATGATAAAACATCTGAGTATGAGCTATATATAAAAATCTTTGATATTGAGGATGAGAAATGGAGTGATGAGATACAAATAACAAAGTTCAGCGGTGGTTCATTTTATCCATCAATTATTTCGTTATTAGATGAATTGCATTTAGTCTGGCAGCAGCGTAGTGGAAAAAATTGGAAGGTGATGTATTCTGGAAGTGATAATGGGATGAGTTGGTCAAAACCTGTCAACATTTCAGTAGGTCTGGAGAATGCTTATATCCCATTTGTTACTACTTCACCTGAAGGCATATTAGCAGTATTTCAAGCTGAAAGAGATTATGAAATTGATATTTACTTAACATTATATAATTCATTTAATGAGAAATGGTCTATACCACGGAAAATTACTATGGATTTAAATATTGAACGATTTCCTATTTTAATTAATACAGCGCAAGGACTTGACTTATTCTGGTGCAGTCTGGGGAATGAAAAAAATAAAATTTTTTATTCTAAAAGCTTAGATAACGGATTTAGCTGGACGGAGAAAATAGATTTAACATTAGCAAAAAATGATATAAGAAATTTTAAGGTTGGATATAACTCTTTAAATGATAATACTTATATTGTATGGGAAGAGGGTGATGAAGGAATAATATATTTCAAAAAGAAAGATAGATTCTGTCCTGAACCTTTTATTGTTGAATGCTCACATAAAGAGAACGAATGGACAATTAAAAGAGATGTGAAAATTAAATGGGGTATTAATAATGATATATCTGGTATAAAAGATTTTGCATATATTCTTGACCACAAGTCTGATACTACGCCAGAGTTATTCCTTGCTGAATATCCTATTAATGAAGCAAATTTTTATAATGTAAAAGATGGTATCTGGTATTTTCACTTATGCGCAAGAGATTGTGCAAATAATATAAGTTCAACTATTCACTATAAGATTATGATAAATTCACAATTATACGCTTCATCAGAAAAATATTATATTATTAAACATGGTGATACATTATGGGATGTTGCAAAACAATTTTTTAACAATCCTAATCTTTACACTGTTCTTGCTGAATACAATAATATTGAAGACCCACATTGGATATATCCACATCAAATTCTCAAAATTCCACCAAAAGAATTTATAGAGAAGAGGTAAAATATTATTATGAAGATGAAAAAGAGGAATTTTTTATTATCTCTATTCTTGATATTCAGCATTTCAACTTTACTATTTGGATCTGCTACAACAATCTGGTATGGCACAAAAAATATGGCATTGGGCTATACTGGTGTTTCTTATTATGCTGATGTAACTTCTATATTTTATAATCCTTCTTTGCTTCGTTTAAATAAAAGAAATACATTCTGCTTTGAATATAATTATAATACTTTTGAATTATTTAATTTATTAACTTTAAATTATATGCGAAATATTGGTAAAAAACTCACAATTGGTATAGACTTTATATATTATAAACCATCTCATATAATAGTTTATGATAATACAGGAAACATTTTGCAAAATTTTTCCCAGAAGATTCATATATTTAATTCAGGATGTGCTTTTGATATTAGTAAAAAAGTAAATTATGGTTTCAATTTTAAAATTATTAATAATAGAGTTGCAGAAGACTCTTATACATCTATTTCAATTGATTCTGGCTTATTATGTAAATTTAAAAACTTAAATATGGGGCTAAATTTTATGAATTTACTTTCAACTACTGGAGAGTTATCTGGCGTGGAGATAAAAGAGCCTTTAAATGTAAAGGTAGGCATAAGCTATAATTTACATTTAAAAAATCATAATTTTTTATTTGCAACTGAATTTAATTCTAAAAAAGAATATTTTCCACAGTATGGCATTGGATTAGAATATACTTTGTTTGATATTTTTAGTATAAGATGCGGGTATAATGAAAAGACAGAATTTACAGCTGGATGTGGTTTTAAATTTTATTCTTTTGATTTATGTTATGCTTATGAGAAAGATATTCATATTCATAGATGTTCAATCACTTATTATTTTCCACGCGAATTAGATGCAGAAATGAAGGAGAGATACTATAATAAGGGAATAATGTATTATAATGATTTTAATTTTAAGAAATCTTATGAATATTTTAAAAAGCTATACGAAGCAGATAGATATTACCGTGAAACAGAGTATTATTACGAGCTATTACAAAAAAGACTAAAAGCCCAGGAAAGAGAGATGCGGGCGAGATTAGCAGAGGCAGAATTACTGTATCAGGAAGCTATAAAATATTACAAGCAGCATCAGAATATAAAAGCAATGAATAAGCTAATAGAATGCTTGAAGAAAAATAAAAATCATCAGGATGCGAAGAAATTATTAAGCAGAATAAAAGCTATAGAGAGAGCACGGATTAATAGAGAAAAAGCAAAAGCTAGAATAAAAGAAGGAGATTACTATTTTTCATTATCAAATTTTCCATCAGCGCTTTTGGAATATGAAGAGGCACTTAAATTACAGCCAGGAAATAAAGAAATAAAAGCAAAAATTGATAAAACAAAATCTGAACTTGCAAAACTTGATATAGATTCTTTAAGTAAGAGATTATATAAAGAAGGTAAAGCGTTATTTAAGGCTGGTGAATATAAAAGAGCAATAATGAAATGGAGAGAAGCGTTAGCAGCTAACCCTAAATTTATTAAAGCTAAACTTGAGATTAAAAAGGCAGAAGATAAGATTAGAAAAATTGAAGAGGAGAGACTTATTGAAAAAGTAGTTAAAGACAGGGAAAATAATTTATTAAAAATTGCTGCTTATAAATTCAAAATAAAGGAATATTCATCTGCTTTATTTAAAATAGAGGAATTATTAGAACTTTCTCCTAACAATAAAGAAGCTAAAGAATTGAAACAAAAGATAATAAAAGAAATGAATATTGCGAAATTAGAAGACAAGAGACATAAGGAAGAATTAGAGGATGAACATTTAAGCAAGGGGATAGAGTTGTATAAAAAAGGAGAAACTGATAAAGCTTTATATCATTTAGCAATGGTAGTGGCATTAAATCCACAAAAAGGTAAAGCTATAAAAGAGTTGAGGTTGGTATTACATAAAATGTCAGAATTTGAATCCACAGGAATTGCGAAAGATTCGCCTAACTATAATTTGATAATAAGGCATTATAAAAGAGGTATGAGATATTATAATAAGAATGAGTTTGAGGCAGCGGCAGCTGAATGGAGACGGGTGTTAAAGATAGTGCCTGGTCATATTGAGATACGCACAAAATTAGCTGATGCTGAAGAGAAGGCACGAAAAGCAAAAGAAGAAAAACTTGTTCATTTTCATCTCAAACGTGCAGAAGCGTTTTTAAAAAAGAATAAAAAAGACCTTGCATTAGCAGAGGCTAAAATAATACTTGCTATATTACCTGACCATACTAAAGCAAAATCTATTGTTAAAAAGTGTATGGAAGGTGTTAATAAAGAAATCGCTGTAAAAAAACATATTAAAAAAGCTGAAGAGCTTGCTGATGATTCTAAATTTAAAGAAGCTATTCAAGAATTAAAAATTGTACTCGTTATTGAGCCTGAAAATAAAATAGCTCAGAAAAAAATCTCTGAATATGAAACAAAACTGAAAAAGCTTGAGATTGAAAATAAAGTTGAAAATAATATAAAGTTGGCATATAAATATTTTTCTAATGAAAATTATAAAAGCGCAAAAGATATGATAAATAAGATTTTAGAAATTGACCCAAAAAATAAAGAAGCAAAGAAGCTTTTAGAAAAAATAATAGAAAAAGAGCAGGAAATAGAGCTAACAGGAATTGAAAAGAAGAAGATAATTGAATTGTATAACCAGGGTGTCTCTTATTATCTTGAGGAGAAATATGATAAATGTATAGAGATAATGAAGAAAATTATAGCCATTGACCCTGATAACATTAGAGCTTTGAAATTTATTGAGAAATCCAAACAAAAAATAAAGGAAAAAGCAACTATTGCTGTGTCAAAAAAGAAAAAAATTGACAAAAAATTGGTTTGGCAATACTACTTAAAAGGAATTAACTATTATACAGCTGGTGATATTGATAATGCTATTAAAGAATGGCAAAAAGCATTAAAACTTGATCCTGAAAATAAAAAGATTAAACGAAGTCTAAACAAAGCTTATGCAAAAAAAGAAATGCTTAAATAATGTGAAAAGATTTATAATATGTGGGTTGAAGAAAATGTTTATGCTATGTATAAGGCTGTGCCTTGTTGGGTAGATATTGTGCCTAAATTGCAACTTATCATTAAAAGTAATAATAAAGATAACAGATTCTTCTATATAAATGTAAGATATAATTTTGTGCCAGTATCTGTTGATATAGATAATGATTATGAGCTATCCATAAAAGCAAGGTTAATACTTAATAGAGCCAAGAAATATAATGAATGAATCAAATAATATTTCAAAATTAATTAACTTATTATTAGATGAGATAGAGGTTCAAATTTTTAGGATTTTCAGAACCATAATTTTGAGAGGAGGATTAAAATGAGATGTGTCCTATTTTTAGTTGTATTTATAATGCTTATCTGTAATCTATTATTAGGTGTAGAAATTCAAGAGGTTACCTATATATGGAAACCCTATAACCCAACAAATGATTGTGATTTAAGTGGAGCTATCAATATAGGGGATAAGATAATATTTAAAATTACATTATCAGAGAATGTTACTAACACAAATGTTGCGACGATAGATATAGGAACTTTATACCAAAATATACAATTGTATAATGATGGTAACCATAATGATGGTGTACAGAATGACAATATTTTTGCTTGTGAATGGGTAGTGAAAGAAGGCACATCTGTATATGAAGCAACTATAACAGGAAATTACTGGGATAATGGTATTAAAAAAAGTAAATATTGTGATAAAACAATCTCGTTTGATGCTGAGAGGCCAGTTATTAATAATATAAATGTTTCACCAAATGCTTTTAATCCTTATGTTGAATCTTGTGAGATTGCTTATACAATGAGTGAAACTGTTAACAATGTAGTAGTAAAGATATATACTAATTTAAGTTTATCTTCTAATGCATTAGTAAAAACTTTACCCAAGCCACCTGGAGATGCAGGTGACAATTTTGTAAGCTGGTGGGATGGAAAAGATGAATCTGGTGAGTTTGTGCAAACTCCACCTGATAGGGATTATTATATTCATATAAGCTGTCGCGACCTAAGTGGAAACTATTCTCAAGCTCCAACTGCATCTGTTAAAATAAGCACTGTTAAAATTGAAATTGTAGGCTTTAATACAACACCTACTCCTGTAACTCCTGATGGTGATATGGTAAATGATATTTTATATGTGAACACAAAAATAATGATGTACTCCTGGGATGGTATTAGTAAACATAGTATTACAGTCAACCAGATGAAAAATCTGGGATTTACAGCGGGTTCTAATTGGTCTAAAAATAGTTCTTATGCTGATGGTGACCTTTTGGAGCTATGGCCCTATGCAAAAGTTGGATTTATATTATATACAGCAAGTGGTGAGAAAATTTTTGAATACGGTCAGGATTTAGACCCTGATTCTGATTTTGATACTTATTATTTTAATAAATTTCACTCAAATCTTATAGCTCAATTTGGCACAAATATTGCGGCGGATGGCGATGAAGCAAATGACTGGGAGACACTTGTGCCATTTTATGATGATGGTCTTGATGGTAATGAAATAGATTATGGTGGTGGAGCCTCACAAGAAGGAGATGGGATTTTTACATCTTCACATAGCTTTGGAATAAAGCTTACAGGTGATTGGAATGATGGCGTATATATAGTTCGTGGCACAGTAGAACTAACAGGGATACACGCAGAAATAACTGAGGGTGAGAGCGGATATGTAGTCCATTTTACGCCCGCGTGGAAAGGAGGATATATTGTTTCTCAACCTGCTCAAACAACTTTTGTTGTTGATGTAAGTGGAGTAAATGGGGTTGATTCTATCCAACCTTATGTTGTTTCTGTTTATCCTGAAAATGGTTCAAAGATTTCTTATGCCATAAATTCAGTAATGGCTTATCTTCAAGATAATATAGGTGGAAGTGGAATTGATCTTTTAAAATCCGATATTTATTTAGCAGATAAATATGGACATAAAATAGCTGGAAGAAAAATAAACAACGGAGCAGATGTAATTATCTGGGAACTGAATGAGCCTTTGAATACAAAAGGTAAATATTTTATTTATGTGCTTCCAGTTGATAAAAGAGGTAATCAGCCTGCAGAATATTACAAATATTCGTTTGAAGCGGATATTATAGGTGACACTTCTAATTTAATTACAGTAACAGAAGGAGGAGTTGTAATTGGTGACCTTGGTAGAATTTATTTATCTGTCCCACCTTATGCTGTTGAACAGAATATGAGAATCACTGTTTTTAAACCATTTTCATTTCCAGGTGAACAAGAAGTATATGGTGGCTGCCAATTTATGCCTTCTTCTGTTGAGTTTCAAAGACCTGTTAGAATAACTTTATATTACACTGATTCTGATTTATCTAAACTGCCAACCGGTGTCCCTGAAAGTGCTTTAAGAATATATAATTGGCAGAATAATAAATGGGTATATCTTGGCGGAAATGTTAATACAATTGATAATTCTGTTTCAGTCTCTGGAATTAGAAGTATTAATGGATATTATGCTTTGCTCCCAGAAACAACTGGTGGAATCCCTACATCTGTTATCTCTGATGTCCAAGTTGATAAGCCATTTAAACAGAATGGATATATCTCCTTTAAAGTCTCAAATTCTATTGCCTCTCTGAGATTATTAATATATACACTTGATGGTTCACTTATAAAAGAGGTGCCTATAGATTTAGAAACAATTAACAATGCTGGTTATTATGATATTACCTGGGATTTAATAGCAGGTGATGGTTCTATTGTTAATAATGGAATTTATGTTTTTAGATTTATTGCCAAAAGAACTGATGGCAAAGAAGAAATTGTTTCCAAAGCAATCCCTGTAATAAAATAATTCTATAATAAATGTTAAGCAACTTATGCATTCTAAAATTAGTGGCAAAAATTTAAATTTGTGAGGTAAAAAATGAAGAACAGATTTAAAATAAAATATGATTTTCTAAAAAATTTTAAAAATTTTATTATGAAATATAATATTACATTCAATTACTGTTTCCTTTCTATTGTATTTTTACTATTTTTTACTTTTATGTTAATTAAAATAATTGGAAATAATATATTAAAACACGAAGCGTATATATTAAAGAAAGAATTTATAAATAAAAATATAAAATTTACTCAAGAGATTGCTGATAAAATAGGGAAATATTTGGAAAACCTTGATACATTATCTATAGTAGATTTAATAGAAAATATAGGAAAAAAAGAGGATGTTATTTATGCTTATGTTTTAAATGATAATGGTGAGGTTATCTCGCATACTGTAAAATCTGAACTATTTAAGAAATATCCTGACAAATTTTTAGATAAAAAATATTTACGATACTTCCTCAAAAATATAAGGAAAGTATGGTATAAAGAGAGAGAATTTAAAGGAAAAAAGATAATCAAATTTTCTAAACCTATAATACTTCAATTTACAAAGGAAGATGTATTAAAAGAGCTTGAGATAATTTCTTCTGATGAAAGTGCTATAAAGACAAATGCTGGAATTACAAATATGATTTTATCTAATACTAATGCTACTAATAAAATTTCTGCTACTAAAAAAGAAGATATGATATCTAAAAAATTTTATATAGCAGGAGTAGTTCATATAGCTTTTTCAACTGAAAAATTACAATTAATTCAACAATTTTCTAAAAAAAGGGTTAGAATTTATT
>CAZSCZ010000020.1:0-10780 GCA_964605455.1 uncultured Spirochaetia bacterium | reverse complement strand
TTTATTATTATATTGCTTATATATTAGCTATAATTTTTGGATTTTTTATTGGTAAGTATATAGAAAATTCTCTCAATATTGCAAATTCTACACTTGTTTCAATATTAAGAGAAGAAAGTATAGAGAAGATAAATACACAGGTAAGATTTGACTCTTTTAAGAATTTATTTGTTACTATAAATCAATTTTTATCAAGGTTTGAAGATGTAATAGCAAGTTCTGAAAAAGAAGCCAGTGTGATTAATAAAGTTTATGATTTATTACTTTCAAAATTATGTAACAATATTGAATATGGCATAATTATTACAAACCAATACTTGAGAATCAATTTTGTCAATAAATCTGCTCAATTTTTGCTCAATAAAGAAAATATTTTAGATGAGAATATAAATGATGTATTAAATAATTATCCTGATATAATAGATGAAATTAATAAGATTGTTTCATCACACAAAGATAAAATTAATATAATAGAATCAAATAAAACACAATTTTGTTTAGTTCCTATTATGTATGAGAATATACTAAAAAGATTTTTAATTATAATAAGTTCAAAAGAGGGTGGTAAAAAGATAAGAATTAGCAAATCAGAGCAGAAGAAAGTAGAGAAAGAAAAGTTAATAAAAGAAAAAAAAGGAGAAGATGATATTAAAGAGAAAATATCATCAAGGCTAAAGAGATTATAATAATGCTGGAGGTTAAATGATGAAGATTTATATAGTTTCTGCACAATATATTGGAAGTATTACAGGTGGTGGTGGTATTCATGTTGTAGATTTGTCTCGTGAGCTTGCAAAACTTGGACATAATGTAATTGTTCTCTCAATGGGAATTGGTAAAAGTAAAAAAGAAGAAATTGTTACACTGAAAGATCCATTTAATCCTGACCCTAAAAAGAGAAAGTGTAAAGTGAAAGTATTCAGATTTTGGACATCTGATTCTAAACGAATTAATGGTCCATTTGAAGGAACAAAACTTGAAGAAATTAATAGACTTGAAAAATTTGGCAAAAAGGTAGTAGAGTTCCTTAAGAAATATAATGAAGAAACGATTGTTCATTTGCATGGGCATTTTATGATACCATCTATTGCAAAAGAGTTAAGAGAAAGCACAAAATTTAAAATTGTTAGTTCAATTCATACATTTGAATCAATATCAGAAGCAAGGAAAGGTAAGAATGGGGCTGGTCCGAAGCTTATAGAATTTATGAGAGAAAAAGAAGAACAGGCAATTAAATATTCAGATTGTCTAATAGTTAGAAGTAAAGCTGTAAAAGAACAGATTAGTTCAATGTTTCCTGAAAGTGTAAAATCAGCTAATATTGCTGTTATATCAAGTGGAGTATCATCTGTTTTTATCCATCATCCGCCTTTTAGTGAAAAACATTTAGAATTGCTAAAACAGAAATATAAAATAAAAGGGAGATTGATATTTAATTTAAATCGTATTGACCCATCAAAAGGAATTGAATATAGTATTGAAGCCTTATATAAAGTAATAAAAGAACTTAAAAAAATAGAAAAGAAAAATTATAAAGAAGTTTCAATGGTAGTAGCAGGAATGCTTGAAGAAAAAAATCAATGGTATTTAGAAAGACTTCAGAAGATGGTTAAAAAATTAAAGCTTGAAGAAAATGTATCATTCCATATAGGAATAAGTGAAGATGACAAAATTGGACTTTTTAATCTGGCGGATGTATTTTTGCTTTCATCTATTATTGAGCCTTTTGGCATAACAATTGTGGAGGCATTATCTAAGGATGTGCCTGTAGTAGCAGCTGGTGTAGAAGGGCCCAAGGATATTATGGGAGTAAAAGAAGTTAAGAAACCATATATATGGGCAAATGGTGGTGCGATTGTATATTACGATGACCCAACTCAAAGAGCAGAATATATAAGTAAAGCAATTTTAAATGTATTTGCACATCCTGAGAAAGTGAAAAATTTAGTTAAAAAAGGAAAGAAAAGAGTTTTGAGTATATATGCTTGGGAATCTTTGGTTAAAAGGAAACTTGAAATTTATAAAAAAGTGTTAAAGTTATCCAGAAGGGAATGATGAAACAGTATTTATATCTTTATCACCACGGCCAGAAATATTTATAACAACTATGTCCTTGGATGAGAATTTATTTTTATTTTTAATTACAAATGCAACAGCGTGAGCAGATTCTAATGCAGGGATAATACCTTCTGTTTGTGAAAGGAATTTAAATGCATTTACTGCTTCTTTATCAGTAACAGAAGTGGGGATGATTCTATTTATTGATTTAAGATATGCAAGTTCAGGACCAACACCAGGATAGTCAAGTCCGGGTGCAATAGAATGAACCTTCATTATAAGTCCATCTTTATCTGTAAGAAGTAAGGTTTTCATTCCATGTAGAATTCCAATAATACCTTTATTTAAAGTTGCAGAATGCTTAAATTTTTTCAAATTTTCACCACCTGCTTCAACTCCAATAAGTTTTACATTTTTATATTTAATAAATGAAGAAAATATACCCATTGCGTTTGAACCACCGCCGACACACGCAACTATATAATTGGGTAATCTTTTCTCCTTTTGTAAAATTTGTGTTTTTACTTCTTTCCCAATTATGGATTGAAAATATTTAACAATTTCAGGATATGGATAAGGACCAACAACAGAGCCAATTAAATAGTATGAGGTTTTAACATTAGCAATCCAGTATCTAAAAGCTTCATTTATAGCATCTTTCAATGTTGCTTGTCCTTTTTTCACTGGTATGACTTCTGCACCTAAAAGTTTCATTTTATAGACATTCAAAGCCTGCCTTTTTACATCCAGTGTGCCCATAAAAATTTTTGCTGGCATATTAAAATATGCAGCTGCTGTTGCAACAGCTACGCCATGTTGACCTGCTCCTGTCTCTGCTATAATCTCTTTTTTCCCCATTTTAAAAGCAAGGAGTGTTTGACCAATTGTATTGTTTATCTTATGTGCTCCACCGTGAAGTAAATCCTCACGCTTGAGATAAACTTTACATCCTATAAATTTTGAAAAATTTTTCGCATAAGTTAATGGTGTGGGTCTACCAGCATATTCTTTCAGCAAATTTATAAATTCACGCTGGAAAGACTTTTGTGATTTGAAATAAAAAAATTTCTCTTCTAATTCCTTAAGAATCGGCATAAAGGTTTCTGGAACATATTTGCCGCCAAATTCACCATAATACCATTTTTTTTTCATTGCTTGTTGCTCCTTTATTTTTTTAAATTATTATTTAATAGCTACTTTGCCATAATGAAACCCTCTCATATAATTACGAATTTTTAAAAGAATAGATTTTATTTTCTCTTTGCTCTTTTTTCCTGGTGCAATTTCTACTCCACTGTTGATGTCTATTCCATCAGGATTGAAAATTTTTATTGCTTCTAAAACATTTTCCTCTTTTATACCACCTGAAATAAAAAAAGGACGAAATTTAGAAATAAATTTGAATTTTTTCCAGTCAAATTTTTCACCAGTCCCACCATATAAATCTTTTCTAAATGTATCAAAAAGGAAATAATCAGATGAAAATTTTACAATCTCTTTTTCTGAAAAATTTTTATTTATTCTAAATGCTTTTATAATTTTGTATCCTCTGAAATTTTTTAGAAATTCAGGTGTTTCATCGCCGTGAAATTGAATATAATCAAGTGGGACACTGGAGAAAATTTCTTTTATTTCATCTTCCCTGGCATTTACAAAAACACCAGCAATTTTTATTTTTCTGTTTTTACCAAGAGATTTTACAATTGTGCTTGCTTGTTTAGGTGTAATATATCGTGGGCTTTTTGGATAGAATATAAAACCCATTATATCTACATCCGTATCTTTAAGAAAATGAGCAATTTCTCTCTCAGTAATACCACAAATTTTAATTATTATATTTTCTATCATAGTTCTGTAAGTTCCTTAAGCTTTTTTGTAATATTATCAGATTTTAAAATTGTTGTTCCAATTAGTGCAGCATTAAAATTAGAATTTTCAAGTAATTTTAAATCATAAGCAGTATGAATTCCACTTTCTGCAACTTTTACTTTGTGTTCAGGTATATATTTCACAAGTTGAACACATTTTTTCAGTGAGACTTTAAATGTTTTTAAATCTCGGTTATTTATTCCTATTATTTCAAACCTTTCTTTTACACATTTTTTTAGATTCTCTTCAGTATGAGATTCAACAAGAATTTCCATACCGAATTTTGAGGCATATTCATAAAGTTTTAAAATCCTGTCCCATTCAAGAAATTCTGTAATAAGTAATACAGCATCTGCTCCAAAATAATATGCAAGGTAAATTTGAAACTCGTCAAGTATAAAATCTTTACATAAAACAGGTTTATCAGTTAAATCTTTTACAATACCAAGATATTTATAACTTCCCTGAAAAAATTTTTTATCGCATAAAACTGAAATTGCAGCAATATCAAATTTATTGTAAATTTCAGCAATCTGTTTTACGGTTCTATCTGTGATTTTTCCTTCAGATGGTGACGCAAGTTTTATTTCAGCAATTATACTTATTCTGGAATGATTTAAAATTCGCTCTTTTAGACTTAACACTTTTCGTTTTCTTAATTGCAAATTTTTGTATTTTCGTTTTAGTTCTTCTATTTCTTTCCTTTTCTCTTTTGCCACAATTTCAAGAAAATTCATCTATATCTCCTAAAAAATTTTTTACATTTTAATCTTTTGTAATTTCAATTAATTTGTTTAATGCCTCAAGTGCCTTCAATGATGCAATAGATTCTCTTGCTTTTTCAACACAATCTTTGAACCCTTTTTCAAACTCTGGTGTATCGTTTGCAACAAATAATGCTGCGGCACCATTAAGTAATGCGGCGTAAAAAGATGTCTTATTGGTCTGTTTATTATTTAATATATCTGTTATCATCTTTTTTCCGGCATCTATAGAATCTATTACCAGGTCTTCAATTTTACCACATTTTAGTCCAAATTTTTCAGGTGAAAAAATAAAAGTTTTAATTTCATCCTCAAAAAGATATGAAATTTTAGTATCAGAGAATGGCGAAATCTCATCCATTCCATCTTCACTTGAAAAAACAAGTGCTTTTTTAAATCCTGTTCTTTTAAGGATTTTTGCAAATTTTTCTGTTAAATCAGGATTAAATATACCAAAAGAATGCCTTTTTGCTTGTGCAGGATTCACAATAGGTCCTATCATATTAAATATAGTTCTTATTTGTAATGCTTTTCTTACAGGCACCACATTTTTAAATGCAGGATGATAGAGTGGTGCAAATATAAATCCAATATGTGCATCTTGAATAGCTTTTTTCACAATATCAGGAGGAGCATCAATTTTAACACCGAGGTCAGCAAGGATATCAGCGGAGCCACATTTACTTGAAACTCCTTTATTTCCGTGTTTTGCCACATAAACACCTGCACCAGCTGCAATTAAAGCTGCTGTGGTAGAGATATTAAATGTATGAAAACCATCACCACCTGTGCCACAGGTATCAATTAATGGTTGTTGTTCAATTTCCAGTTTTACCATAGCCTCACGAATCGCTTTAACTGAACCCACTATTTCATCTACTGTTTCTCCTTTTGTTTTCAGTCCTATAAGGTACCCAGCTATTTCTGCATCACTTAAATTACCTTTCATAATTTTACTCATAATGTTGTATGCTTCTTCTTCTGATAAATCCTGATGTGATGTTATTTTTTGTAAAATTTCTTTCATTTTGATACCTCCTGATGAATAAATTTTATAAAAATTATATAAAATTGTTCTACCATAAGATGTAAGGATGGATTCAGGGTGGAACTGAAGTCCATATACAGGATAATTTTTTAGTTTTATTCCCATAATTTCTTTGTCGTCCTTTTCATAAGCAATAATTTCAAATTTATCATAGGGCAGATTTTCTTCCAATACAGCGAGCGAATGGTATCTCCCGGCTTCAAATTTTTGTGGCACACCATTAAAAAGTGGGTCATTATTATGGACAATTTGAGATTTTTTGCCGTGAACAATTTTTTTCGCATTAGAAACAGTTGCACCAAAGACATATCCTATAACCTGGTGCCCTAAACATACTCCTAAAATAGGAATTTTATTATAAAATTCTTTAACAACATCAATAGAAATATTGGAATCTTCTGGCCTTTTAGGACCAGGTGAAATTATAATTGCATCTGGTGCCAAATTTTTTATTTTATCTATAGTTATTTTATCATTCCTGTAAACTTTAATATCCTTTTCAAATTCAGAAATATATTGCACAATGTTGTAAACAAATGAATCATAGTTATCAATTATAATTAACATTTTTCTCACCTCTTTTTTATATTACTTGCAACAAGTAATGCTTTAGCTTTATTTAAAGTTTCAAAATATTCTTTTTCAGGGATTGAGTCATAAACAATACCAGCTCCTGCTTGGACATAAGCAATATGACCTTTAAGAACAATTGTTCGTATAGCAATACAAAAATCCATATCACCAGAAAAAGAAAAGTAACCTACTCCTCCTGCATACACACCTCTACTTGATTTCTCAAGTTCATTAATAATTTCCATTGCTCTTATTTTAGGTGCACCTGAGACTGTGCCAGCTGGAAATGTGGCTTTAAATAGATCTATGCTATTATATTCTTTTGCTAACTTACCTTCAACTTCTGAAACAATATGAATAACATAAGTATATTTCTCAATACTATAAAGTTCTGTTACTTTTACAGAATTAAACTCACATACTCTTCCAAGGTCATTTCTTGCAAGGTCAACAAGCATTGTATGCTCAGCAAGTTCTTTTTCATCAGAGAGAAGTTCATTAATAATCTCTCTATCATCTCTGTTCCCTCTTTTTCTTGTGCCAGCTATTGGTCGTAGTATTGCTCTGTCCCCAATTTTTTTTACAAGTATTTCTGGAGATGAACCAATTATTTCAAAATTACCAAAATTAAAATAAAACATATATGGTGAAGGATTAATTATTCTTAAGCCTCTATAAATATCAAACCCTTTAACATCTGTCCAGGATTCAAGTCGCTGAGAAAGCACAACTTGAAAAATATCGCCATTATAAATATAGTCTTTTGCTTTTTTTACAATTGCTTTAAATTCTTCTTTTGAAAAATTAGATTTAAATGAGATTTCAGATCTATCTTCATTTAAGTTAATTTCATTATACTCAATCTTACTATAAAGTTTTTTTTCAAATTTTTTTAATAGCTCTTTTCCTTCTTGTATAGTATTAGCAAATTCAATATTTTGATTTAAAGAATGGACAATAGTAAAGAGAAAAGATTTGTTAAGGAAATGATCAAAAACCAGATATATATCAGGAAAGACAAAAATTGCTTCAGGCAGTTTAAGTGAACAATTTTCAGAAATTTTTATATTTTCAATATATTTAATTGTATCATAAGAAAGATAACCCACAGCCCCACCAATAAATGGTAGTGGAAATTCTTTATTTACAAACTGAATATTTTCAAAAATTGATTTTAATTTCTCATACGGATTAGAAGAGAAACTTAATATTTTTTTATTAAAAACACCTATTATAGAATATCTTCCAATGGATTCAACTTTTTCTTTACTTTCTAATAAAAAACCCTTAAGAGAATTATTATCTGTAAGTTTTAAAAAAGCAGTAATAGGGGTTTCAGTATCAAGACAGAATTCTTTAAATATAGGAAAAACTTTTATTTTCATTTCAAGCTCCTAAAAATTCTTTTTAACAGGATTATTTATAATTTATTTTAAAGAATTAGTTAATTCTTTTAATATTAATAAAAACTAAAAAAACACCACAAAGCATCAGGTGTGTACCACAACGGTTTTTTTAATTTAAAAATGAAATATTAATCCTTTTTCACCACACGGCACACTTTGAAAAAGGATGCTTATAATACTTAATAAAATTCTTTAAAATTTTAATGATTTTTAACAGTTTTGTCAACAAAATTGAATAAATTTTATATTTGGTTGTTTTTAGCACAGATTATATAATTGTGGCCAGGCGCATAATTGAGCAAAGTTGCACTAATTGTCCAGATTTTTATGAGACAACTTGACTCCCTTTGTTCTCTTTCACTAAATGTAAATGAGTAGCTTTTTCATGTTTTTATGGATATGAAAAGAGGAATTTTTGATGCTTAAAAAAAGATTTGACATTTCATTTTTTATTTTTATATTTAATTAAATATGATAGGTTTTTGTCGCTTTTGTAAAGAAAGTTTAATGTTCTTTCACAAAATGAATAGAAAAAGTCGGGATAAATAATTCCTGACAATTTAAAGATTAAAAATTGAAAATGGGAATTGGAATGTTTTAATTGTTTAATTTTTTGGAGCCTCACACCTACAGGATGTAGGTGTGAGGACTAATAGGTTTTTTGAAAACCTAAATTATTACAAAACAATCTTTGGCAAAAAGTTTATCACCAAATTATATCCGATAAGCAGGATAGGAATGTTCTGCTTATCTGATTGATGGAAAGGATAAATAAAAGAAACAAATTTAATTATGGAGGGAAAAATGAAAAAAATTGAAAAAATAATTTTTTTAATTATTCTACTTTCTATAGTGCATATTTTTTTAGAAGAACTTGCTGTTATATTTAATTGGACTACACCAACAAAACATCTTCTTATATGGATGGGATTTACATTTGACTTTATTTTTACAGTTGAATTTTTAACAAGATATATTTCTGCATTAAAAAGAAAGCAAGCTAAAAACTACTTTTTTAACGAAAATGGATGGATAGATTTTTTCGCTTCTATACCACTATTGCTTTTTTATTCAGGAATACGTGTATATTATCTTATCACAATAACAAGTCCAATAGTATTTTATCAATCATCTATATTGGGAATATTTAGAACATTTAAATTGCTCCGCGTGGTTAGAATATTAAGATTTATGAGAATTTTGAAAACATTGGGGAATTTATTTCAATCAAAGATGGAAAATATACGAAGAAATATCATTGCTGTTACATCAATTTCTCTGGGGTCATTAATACTTGGTTTTTTTATAATTAAATTAATTTTTTCTTTTCTAAATTGGCCTGGACTCGAAATTTTCAAGTATAAAAGAGAAATTCAATATAGAAATCTTATTAATATTGCAAAAGAGTATTCACAAAGATTGGGCTCTCCTTTTGAGAGTGAAATAAAGAATGTATTTAAAAATGAAAAGAGAGTCTTAACAATTTTTTTTAATAATAAAAAGATTTTTAATAAATATAATGATGCAGTTTTGTTTAATAAATATGATATTGATGACCTTTGGTTAGCAGAGAAAGATAATGTAGATGTTTTGTTTACAGTAATTGATGTAAATAAGCAGATTGCAAGAAAGAATATTGAACTATTATTTATTATACTCTCGGTACTGATAGGCTTATTATGCTTTTATATCCCTTATTATGAAAAGAAAATTTTGGAAAGTTAAAGATTATAAAATTGTTAGCATTAGTTATTTTTTTGCAATTTCCCTAAAGTAACTCATATCTTCCCAATTGAAATTACTGAATTTGGTAAAAAATATTGAATTATTATGTAAAAGTGGGTCAATGTGATTACTAAAAAATCTTTTGTAATCAGCTGTTCCAGGGATTGGAGCATATTCTACAATTTTTGGTGTGCCCCCAAAATCTTTTACAATATTTATACTTTCAATTACCTCTTCTTTTGTCTGGTCCGGAAAACCTGCAAGTATATAAACTTCAATTTCTTTTTCGTTATATCCTGCTTTTTTTAAATATTTAATTGCCTTTTTTAATTCATTAGTTGTAGTTTTGTTCCCTGTAATTTTCTGACGCTTTATGTTTGCAGTTTCAAAACTTAGTCGTATAGTTTTAAAGTTTGCTCTGTATAAAATCTCTGCTACTTCTTCTGTAATAAATCTTATATGAAGTCCATTAGGTGTATGAAAATTTAGAGTATAATTTGAATTTATAATTTCTTTAAGAAATATTTTTATATTTTTTTCAAAATTAAATAGTAAAGCATCATCATAAAAGGCAATATTTTTTACATTAAATTTTTTTATTGTATTTATAATACTTTTGTAATTTTTAAATTGGTATTTAGGGTATATTAGAGGTGTAGCACAGTAAGTGCATTTAAATGGACAGCCAATTGAGGTTAAAATTACGATATAGGATAAATTTTCGTATAAAGAATAGTCAGGTTCTTCCCATTGGGCAAAATTTTCAGGGAATTTAATAGAAGTTGGTGGAGAAAAATTTAATATTTTAAATATTTTTTCAAGAATATATTTAAGATTATTTCCTTTTATAACATAATTTGCACCGGCCAGTTTTTCAGAATGTTCTTTCATAAGTGATGGATAAATTCCACCAAGTAAAATCGGAACAGCAGGGAAAAGTTTTTTTACAAGTTTTATCATATCAAACACACCTAAATACCAATATGTCATCATTCCAGTGATAAGTATAGCATCTATTTTTTCTGTTTCTTTTAAATAGATTAATCTATCTTTTACTTCATTATAAGGTAATCCATATCTTTTATAATTTCGTGGCACAAATTTTAAAATTTCGGGTTTCTCTATGACTTCATAATAGAATTTTCCTGTTCCGTATTTTTTGTTGTATATTAAATTTTTTTCAACAAAATATTTATCAAGCCTGTTCATACAATCAAGAAATTTTATATTTATTCCATATTTTTTGAGGTGTGAGGAAAGATAAAGAAGTCCGAGAGGTTTTAAGTAAAGGTCAAATACTGCAAAATCATAGACCCAGGGATTTATAAGTAAGACAG
>CAZSCZ010000019.1:0-19247 GCA_964605455.1 uncultured Spirochaetia bacterium | reverse complement strand
TAAAATAAAGTTATACCCTGGCAACCATTTGAAATTTTTTATAGATTTTTTTTCACCACTTTTAAAAATATCTTTTATATATACAAAATTTTTAAAATCATATATATCAATCCTGTCATAACTGCCTGATGTTAAAAAAGCAACAAACCTTTCAGAAAATGAGATTTGAGATGCTTTTATGTTGTTTATATCAGGTATTAAAAAATTTGTGCTTTTTTTTGTGTATAAATTATAAAGATGTATTTCGTTTGTTTTAATTGAAAAATATAAATTTACACCTATTTTGTCTAATGTCCACCATTTTATATTTTTAATAATATTTTCTGTCTTATCCTGAAAATCTTTTATTAGTAAATTCCGAAAATTATTTTCTTGATATTCAATTATAATTTTTTCCTCATTTGGAGTAAGAACTATTTTCGTTACATTAGTAATTTTATTTTCCAATGAAACTTCATCAAATATTTTTTCTTTAATATTAAGTTTTATCAATTTGTCTTTTTCATTATCAAAAAAGAATATCTTTTCAGATTTTGAAAAATCAAATGCACTTATATGGACAGATGTTAAATCAGATGATGGGTGTTTTTTTAATAGATACCTATTTTTGATGGGGTCATTAAATATATTAATCTTTCTAAATTTTTTTAAGTCAAAAATTTTAATGGTAGGTGTTTTTTTAGAGGTGGAAATATATGCACAATAGGAATTTCTATATGAAAATTTTGCAGATATAAGATTGTTATAATTTACAGAATCAATCTTTTCAGTATAGTAATTTGCAAGATTTAAAAACACAGTTTGATTTGAATCTGCAATAATACAGAAATTAGCAGTAGAAGAGATAAACACTTTAAATTTGTCACTTTTTAAACCTTTTACTTTATACGGTGATAAAGACTTAAGCCCAATTATTTTGGATTTGAATGAATTTAATTTATTTACATCTCTGAAATTATATGGAATTACTTTATAATCTTTTTTTATAGGCATAATATTTTTTGCCAGTATCATTAATGAATAATTTTCTTGGGATTTAACAACAATACAGGCACCTATAATTTTTTCTTTTTTATCCATAATAAGGAAACGGTCACCTATTTTAATATCGTATTTTGTTCCAATATTTGCTTTGATAAAATTATCTTTTATATCAAGAATCAAACCAGTTAATGGAAATATCTTTTTTAAATATTCTGTAAAATTTAATGGGAAATTTTTTATTTCGTCCTCACTTCTTAGAATAAATTTTTTTGTAAAGATGAGATTTTGTTTATGAATCTGTGCTTCAATTATAAAATTTTTATCTGATTTACAATTTTTAATTTTGAATTTTATATTTATAATTTCAGGCAGATCTAAAGATGAATTTAATTTATAATGAAATATCTTAAAATATTTAATTTTTTTTAAATTATATAAAATTTCCCCTTCAATTGTGCGCCATAATTCAATATTTTTTTTGCATATTTGAGGCTTTTGAATAAAGAATTTTTTTTCAGGATAAATGAAGTCAGTTTCAGATTTTAATACAGAGACAAAAAAGATAAATTGAAAGATAAATAGCAATATATTTTTCATAATATAGAGAAAAATATTAAATACAAAATAAAAATCAAGAAAAAATTTTAGAGTAATTTTTTTATGTCTTGACATTTATAATTACAGTGATTATATTATTAAAACATTTAATGAATGTGAGGTGAGAAATTGATATCTGTAAAGAATGTAACAAAGTATTATGGTAATACTTTAGCAGTAGATGATATAAGTTTTGAAGTAGAGAGGGGAGAGATTGTTGGATTTTTGGGACCAAATGCAGCAGGCAAGACCACTACTATGAGGATTATTTCAGGATATCTTTATCCTACCAAAGGTGAAGTTAAAGTAGCATCTATAGATGTTATTGATAATCCAGTAGAAGTAAAGAAACATATAGGGTATATGCCTGAAAATGTGCCACTTTATGCTGATATGCCTGTTTATACTTATTTAGAATTTTTTGCTTCATTGAGAGGAATTGACCCCACAAAGAGGAGTTCTCATATTTTAGAAATTTTAGAAAAAGTTGGCATAGAGAAAGAACTGCATAATAGGCTTATTGGAACATTATCTAAAGGATATAGACAAAGAGTAGGAGTTGCGCAGGCTTTGGTTGGTAATCCTGATGTTCTTATACTTGATGAACCTACTGTGGGGCTTGACCCTAATCAAATAATGGAAATTCGTAAATTGATTAAAGAACTTGGAAAAGACCATACTATAATTTTAAGTACCCACATCTTGCAGGAAGTAAGTGCTGTATGTGACCGTGTTATTATTATAAATGAAGGAAAACTTGTTGCAATTGATACCCAGGAAAGTCTATTGCAAAAAGTTGAAAGTGGCCAGAGAAATAAAGTTGTTGTTGAAGGTGATTTTTATAGAGTAAAAGAAAAATTGAATGAAATAGATGGTGTTATTAATATAGAACTTTTAAAATCTGAAAATGGACGGAACGAAATTTTTGTAATCGCAGAAAAAGGAAAGGATATTAGAAAAGAAATTTCAAAAACAATTATTCAAAATGGATTTGATTTACTTGAACTTTCCAGAGTGACTTTAACACTTGAAGAGGTATTTGCAAAATTAACAAAAGAAAGTTAGTTATAGGAGTGGATTATGGATAATGTATTAGTACTTGTAAAAAAGGAGCTAAAGCATTATTTCGCATCATTTGTTGCGTATGTGGTATTGTTTGTATTTCTTTTTGTGGGTGGATATTACTATTATATATATATTTATGAAGTGAGAGATGCAGCTAGGGTTATGCCATACTTTCTCAATTTTATGGGATTTCTTTCATTCTTATTAACACCTTTTATTACAATGAGATTATTTTCTGAGGAGAAAAAAACTGGGACAATAGAACTTTTGCTTACAGCACCTGTTACTGAAACAGAAATTGTGCTGGGTAAGTTCTTCGGTGCATTGGTGTTATATTTGATTTATGTAAGCTTTACACTTTATTATCTCCTAATTTTAATAATATTTGGGAGACCTGATTTTGGTCCTATAGTTTCTGGATACCTCGGATTTATACTTTTAGAAAGCGCATATATATCTGTTGGGGTTCTTATTTCACTTACAACAAAAAATCAAATTGTGTCAGGGATTTTAACTTTAATTGCGTTGCTTTTTTTCTGGATTGTTGGGTGGGTAGGAAGCTATTTTAATCGCCCTGTTCAGGATATATTTCAATATCTATCATTTTTAAAACATTATGAAGATTTTCCTAAAGGTATAATTGATACAAAGCATATTGTTTTTTATATTTCTGTAATATGGCTTAATCTCTTTTTATCTGTAAGATTGCTTGAATCAAGAAGAACAATAAGTTGAGGTGGAAAAGTGGAAAGAATAATAATAATTTTAACAATAGTTTTTCTTTTTGTTGGATTATCTTGGATTTTAATCATAGGAACCACACTTGCAGGCTTGATATTACTTGGATTAGGTGTAATTGGGCTGGGGTTTTTAATTTTTTATCATTTTGAAAAAATCAAAAAATTTATAAAAGAATTTGAATGGGGAGTTTACTCACTGAAAGCTTCCTACATCTTAGCTGTAATTGGTATTCTGGTTGTGATAAATCTTATTGCTAATAAAAGATTTATAAGAAAAGATTTAACAGCAGAAAAGCGTTATACGCTTTCAGAACATACTTTAAATCTATTAAAAGAAATAGAAAAAGCAGATAAAAGAGTAAAAGTTATTTTCTTTAGAAGCGAAGTTCCATTAATTGAATCTGTTGATGATTTATTAAAGGAATATAAAGCAAGATGTTCCAAAATAGAGGTAGAATTTATTGACCCTGATAGAAATCCACAGATGGCAAAAGAATATAATATACGAAGTATAGGTTTGCCGTATGGTGGATATAGACTTTATGGGACAATAATATTTTTATGTAGTGGTTTGAAGGAGGTATTTGATGTTATAAAGTTTGATTACAGGCAG
The DNA here is from genome assembly GCA_964605455.1 of uncultured Spirochaetia bacterium. Lineage (GTDB taxonomy): Bacteria > Spirochaetota > JAHITG01 > JAHITG01 > JAFGFC01 > CAZSCZ01. The sequence continues at coordinate 15,248 of CAZSCZ010000019.1, read as the reverse complement.
GTTGGGGGGCGATTTCAGCCACAACTTGTATTAAAAAAGAATTTAGAAAAAGAAATATCAAGTGCAATTTTACGAGTAACCAAAGAGAAGAAAAAAGTCTATTTTGTAGAAGGGCATGGTGAGGTTGACCTTGAAGATGAAGATAAAACTGGATGGTATAAAACTAAACAGCAAATAGCAGGTGAAAACTATATTGTAGATAAAGTATATTTACCTTCATTGGGTAGGGTGCCTGCTGATTGTGATGTTTTAATAATTGGTGCGCCTCAGAAAAATTTTGGTGCAAAAGAAATAGAAGTTTTAAATAAATACCTTGAAAGTGGTGGACATCTTCTTTTGATGCTTGAACCTTTTGTTAATGTAGATTTTAATCCGCTTTTGAATAAGTGGGGGATAAAAACATCAAATAAATTTGTAGTTGACCCAGGTAGCTCTTATTGGTTTCAACCTATAATTCCACTTGTTACTGAATATAATTATCATAAAATTACTGAAAAATTAAAATATGCAACTTTTTTTCCAACAGTTGCGCCTGTGGAAGTTATGGATAAGAAACCTGAAGGGGTTGATATAACAATTATTGCTAAAACTTCAGCTGATAGCTGGATTGAAAGTAATTTAAAATCAAGAAGTGTTAAATTTAATCCTGGTATTGATAAAAAAGGACCTATTCCTATAATGGTAGCGATTGAGAAAAAACAGGGTAATAAATCTACAAGAATAGTAGTAATTGGGGACGCTGATTTTGCGTCAAATTATAGTATTACTTCTTATGGAAATTTGGATTTGCTATTAAATACAATTAACTGGCTCGCTGGAAAAGAAGAATTGATTGGAATAAGAAGTAAAACACCAGAAGTAAGAGAAATTATTCTAACAAAAGAAAAACTTAAATTTGTGCTTTATTCTTGTGTGTTTATTCTTCCTCTTCTTATAATTATAGCAGGAGTGGTGGTATGGTTGCGAAGAAGGTAAATCCTAAAAAATTATTAATAACTCTCGGTATATTTATGGTTTTACTTACTTATTTTATTATATTTGAACTGCCGAGAAAGACAAAAGAAGAAGAGAAAAAAAGAATCTTTCATTTTGTTCATGCTGATGTTAATAAATTTGAAATTATAAAAAAAGATTATATGATTGAAGTTGAAAGAATAGGGAATAATTGGAGAATTACTAAACCAAGAGAGCTGCCTGCATCAAAGATAGATGTGGATGCATTTATTTCTGATGTAAGGGACTTGTATATTGAAAAGGTAATTGGTAAAAATCTTCCTGATTTGTCACAATATGGTCTTGATGCTCCAAAACTTGTGCTTAAATTGTGGCTCGGAAAAGGTAAAAAACAACAGCTGCTTGTTTTAAATGTAGGGAATCAGAATCCAGATAAAAGTGGCTATTATTCAAAACTTGAAAATAATCCTGAAGTTGTTTTGCTTGAGAATTTTACAGAATCTGTAATTGATAAAGATCTTTTTTATTTTAGAGATAAAGATGTTTTTAAAGTAAAACAGAATGAAATAGAAGAGTTTAAAATTGCACTTGCCAATGAGTTATATAACGCTAAAAGAGAAAAAAATATATGGAAACTTCTAAAACCTGTATCAAAAACAAACTTAAAGGAGGAAAGTATAAACAAAATATTAATTTCGCTTGCTGAACTAAAAATAAAGAAATTTTACGATGAAGGTGAAAAGAAAAAGATTAATATAGCTAATGCAGGTCTTATTTCACCAGACATTAAAATTGAAATTATAGATAAATCTAAAAAAAGCTATGTATTATATATAGGAAAAGAAGTAAAAAATCAAAATGCATATTATGCTAAAAAGAAAGGAAAAGATTTAATTTTCAGTATTGATAAATATATTATTAATGATTTAAAGAAGGACCTGGAAAAACTTAAAGAAAAGGATGAAGAAAAGAATAAGGGCAAAAAAGAATCGTCAGGCAAAGCTGGGAAGTCAAAGAAAAAAGGAAATAAACATAAGTAATGGGGCTTAATAGTATGAAGTTCCTTTATACATAGATAAAAATAATTAGAAAGGAGTAAAAAAATAGTGAAAAGAAGGTTATATTTCATAGGGATTATGTTATTATTTGTATTTGCATTATCTTGTGGTGATTCACTTAAAAATAGGCTTACCCGTAGATTAAATAATTTTAGAAATGCGCTTCCACAGGAGATTAGAGAAAAATTTGATGCTGGTGAATACAATGAGGCAGGAAGACTTTTAGATGAAAGATTGCAGAGAATAAAGTCATATATAAATAAATTACCTGATGATGAAACAAAAAAGAAATTTATTCGTGGGCAGTATGAAGGTATAGAAGAATATATAAAGGATATTCCTAAAGAAGATCTTGAGTTTAATAAGAGATTTTATAAGATAATTGATTACGAATGTATACCTACTTTTAATGGGTATCAGATTGTTGATTTTTTTAGGGTATATTTTAAAGAAAAACTTGAAACTTTAAAATAAATTTTTTAAATTATGTAAAAATTTTTTAAAGAAAGGTTGTGAAGAATAGATGGTAACAGTATATGTTAATGAAAGAGAGAGCCTTGATGAGGCATTAAGAAGATTTAATAAGTTAGTAGAAAAAGAGGGTATAACCACAAAGATTAAGGAGCATATGTTTTATATTAAGCCTTCCAAATTGAGGAGGGATAGAATTAATAAAGCTCGCCGGAAGTTGGAGAGGAAGAGAAGGAAAGAGCAGGGAATTAATAAAAAATGAAAATTGTAATAATTGCAGGTGGAAAAGGTGAGAGGTTTTGGCCCTTCAGCCGTTTAAAAAAACCAAAACAACTTCTACCCATTGTAAGTGAAAAGACAATGTTAGAAGAAACAATAGAGAGGTTAGAGGGGCTGGTAGATATTAAAGATATTTTTATCTCAACAAGAAAAGAGCTTGTTGAGCCAATTAAAGAAGTTTTAAAAGGGTTTACGGATGAAAATTTTATTGCTGAGCCGATGCCTAAAGATACTGCAGCGGCAATTGGATATGCAGTAACTGTAATAAATAAAAAATCGCCAGGTTCTGTTGTGGCTATTTTGCCAGCTGATCATACTATAAAAGAAAAAGAGATTTTTCAGCAGGATTTAACAATAGCTGCAAATATTGCAAAAGATACAGGTTGTCTTATAACTTTTGGAATAAAGCCATCCAGAATATCAACAGGGTATGGTTATATTGAAATAGGTGAGATTATAAATGATACCTATGAAAATCCTGCATATGAAGTTAAATGTTTTAAAGAAAAGCCAGATTATCCAACAGCAAAAATGTATGTAGAGAAAGGGAATTATGTATGGAATAGTGGGATGTTTGTGTGGACCACAACTTCTATTTTTGAGGCATTTGAAAAATATATGCCTGAGCTTTTTGAAGGACTTATGCAGATTCAGGATGCTCTTGATACAGAAAAAGAAGAAGATATTACAAGAGAAGTTTTTGAAAAATTGCCCAAAATTTCTATTGACTATGGGATAATGGAAAAAGCTGATAATGTTTTGTGTGTAAAAGCAAGATATACTTGGGATGATGTGGGTGCGTGGTCCGCATTAGAAAGAATATTTAAAAAAGATGAAAATGGAAATGTAATTAATTCTCTGTGGAAAGGGAAAGAAACTAAAAATAGTATAATTGTTAGTGATGACGCTTTAATTGTTACTATAGGGATTAACAATTTGATTATAGTGAAAAGTAAAAATGCGTTGGTTGTAATGGATAAATCAAAAGAGCAGGAGATAAAAAAGATTGTTGAGGAAATAAGTAAAGATGAAAAGCTTTCAAAAGAATTTTTAGTAGAATAATAGTATAATTTAGGTTACCTAAGGGTTGGTTGGCGATTTAAGAGCCAACAGACACAAAACACTCTAATTTATATTAACAGGAGGTGCTCTATGAAAAAAATTAAATTCTTATCTATCTTGATAAGTATGATAACTTTATTTATGCTTATGATATCTACATCAATCGCCCAACAAGCTAAAACTACTAAAGAAGCATTACAGCCTGGCCTTTATAATAACGGCAAAGTTGATTATGCAACCTCAGGGATAAAATTTTCTATTGCAGGTGAGGATGTGCTGTCATCAGTTAAATCAATTTTTTACAAAATTGATAAAGGAGAGTATGTTGAATACAAGGAACCAATCTCAATTGCTGAGGAAGGGTTACACACTATTTATTACTATTCTGTAGATAATGTGGGCAATCAATCTACAACAGTTGCTTATCCTGTGGTAATTGATAATACTCCGCCAGATGTTATACTTTCAGCGGACCTTAAACTGTATAGCGCTAATAATAAACTTTATGGTTCAATAGCAACAAAATATTCTATTGTTGCAGCTGATTTGTTATCAGGAGTTAAGGTGATAGAGTATTCTATTGATGGTGGAACATATACTACATATACAACACCATTTACTATTGATAAAGCAGGTGAGCATACGATAAAATATAAAGCTACTGATAATGTGGGAAATGTTTCTGAGGAAAAGCAGTTGACTGTATTTGTAGATAATGTTAAACCAATTGTAAAAATAGTTCCAAGTGGTAAATTCTTTGAGAAAGATAAAAAGCAGTATGCGCCAAGAAACTTTCAATATCAAATTGAAGCATCAGATACTGAATCAGGTGTAAATAAAATTCTTGTTTCAATTGATAATGGTGAGTATGTAATATATAAATCCCCAATTACAATAGAAAAAGAAGGTGACCACACAATTTCTGCAAAAGCAGTTGATAATGTTGGTAATATATCAGATGAAGTAAAGCTTACATTTACTGTTGATGTGACCCCACCAAAAGTCGAGCTAAAACCTGTAGGGAAATAAATAATGCATACCTTTCATTGCTGTGGAGGCAATCCTCCACAGCAATTATATCCTTTCTAATCAGAATAAGGGGTATAAGCTATTATCTGAGTGTAATCAATTACAAAATCTTCAAATACAGAAGGGGCTTTTTCTTTAAGAACTTCCAACATTTTTATACATATTTCTCTTATTTCCCATTGTGCCTTTTGGTCGCATCTTAATTTAAAAATATGCCTAAATTCTCTGAAATTTGCAGTTATAACAATTTCAGATACTACAGCATTGGGAAGCACAAATCTTGCATCTTCTTTGAATATATCCATTTTCCGTAATTCTGAGTAGGTTTTTTTTGCATTCGCCATAAACTCTGTATAAATCTTTAATGCATTTTTATTCTGCATTATAGAAGGTGGTATTACATATTCAAAATTTTCTTCATTTACATATCTTTGGGATTGTTGGGTATAGGAAGCGAGTCTATGTCTTACAAATTGGTGGGTAAAACTTCTTGAAGCTCCTTTTATTCTAAATGTGGCAGAAGCATGCTCTAAGACCGACAGATGACCGTGCTTTATTAAAAATTTTATAAAATTTCTTTCGCTACCTATTTTTTCTTTATCAAAGGATAGATAGCTTGTTCTTCCAGCTTTTTCTATTATTTTTTCAGCATTAGGAGTTATTGATAAAAGTTCAACTTTCATAATTTTGGTAAAGTGATTTCTATCTGTTTTTGATATTTGCCTTTTTTGTCTTTATATGACCTTATGCAGATTTCGTCACTTTCAAAAAATAAAACCTGCGCAATACCTTCATTTGCATAAATTTTCGCTGGCAAAGGTGTTGTATTTGAAATTTCCAGAGTAGCAGTTCCTTCCCATTCTGGTTCAAATGGTGTTACATTTACAATTATTCCACATCTTGCATAAGTTGATTTACCTACACATATAGTAAGCACATTTCTTGGTATCCTGAAATATTCTACTGTTCGTGCTAATGCAAATGAGTTAGGTGGAATTATACAGTACTTACCTTTAACAGTTACAAATGAAAGTGGATCAAACTTTTTGGGGTCCACTATTGTATTATTTATATTTGTAAATATTTTAAATTCATCACCAACTCTTATATCATATCCATATGATGAAAGGCCATAGGATATGACACCTTTTCTTACTTGTTTATCCACAAAAGGTTCAATCATCTTATGCTTAATTGCCATTTCTTTAATCCATTTATCAGATTTTATACTCATAAGTTTACTCCTTTTTATAAAGATATGGTGATATTATAATTAATTTTTACAAATTGGTCAATATTTTTTCAACAGGTAAGATGGAAGCCAGCAGATTTTGATGTGGATTTTTCATTATTAAATATTTCTATCGCTGCTTGTGTATCTTTGGCTATTAATTTTATATTATGTTTTCTACAATATTGGTAAACCTCGTCTGAAACTTTCATAATACCATATTTACCTGTGCCAAGAATAATTATCTCAGGCTTGCTTTTATATATTTTTTCTAAATCTTCATTGACAACATTATGTCCAGATTTTCGCCACCAGGAGAGTATTTGATTATTTGGCAGGATTATTATATCGGTTGTGTATGTCTGAGTATTTACAACAATTTTTCCAAATTCATAGTGTTCTATCATAAATATTAACTCCTTTTGAATCCTTACAGATTAAGATTCTATCTTAAATATTAATCCTTTTTTAGGATCGTAATCTATCAGGACTGCATCACCTTCTTTAAATTCGCCTGATAGAATTTTCATTGCAAGTGGATTCATTATTTCTTGTTGTATTACACGCTTTAATGGACGTGCACCAAAGTTTATATCATATCCCTGTTCTATAAAATATTCTTTTGCTTTTGAGGTTAATTTTATGCTCAGTTTTCGCTGAGCAAGATTTTTATTTATATACATTGTCTGTATATCTACAATTTTCATTAAATCGTCTTTTGTTAAATTTCTGAAAACTATAATTTCATCTATTCTGTTTAAAAATTCTGGGCGGAAATATTCTTTTAATGTTTCCTTTATTTGTGTTTCTATCACAGAGAAATCTACATTTTTTTCTGTCATTTCAAGTATATACTTGCTTCCAATATTAGAAGTCATAATTATTACTGTATTTCTAAAGTCAACAGTTCTGCCTTGGCCATCTGTCAATCTTCCGTCATCCAAGATTTGGAGCAATATATTAAAAACATCGTGGTGCGCTTTTTCTATTTCATCAAAAAGCACTACACTATAAGGTTTTCTTCTCACAGCTTCGGTAAGATATCCGCCTTCTTCATATCCAACATATCCTGGCGGAGCACCAATCAATCTTGCAACTGAATGTTTTTCCATATATTCGCTCATATCAATTCGTATCATTGCCTTTTCATCATCAAATAGAAATGCAGCGAGGGCTTTTGTAAGTTCAGTTTTTCCAACACCAGTAGGTCCTAAAAACATAAATGAACCAATTGGCCTATTAGGGTCTTGAATCCCAGCTCTGGCTCTTCTTATTGCATTTGAAATAGCTTTAATAGCTTTTTCCTGCCCAACTACTCGCTCGGAAATACGCTGTTCCATTTTTATTAATCTTTCTACTTCACCTTCAAGTAGCTTTGCTACAGGAATACCAGTCCATCTTGAGACTATTTCTGCTATATCTTCATCATCAACCTCTTCTTTAAGCATTTTTCTGGATTTCTGAATTTCCTGTAGTTTTTTGCTTAATTCTTCTAATTTTTTGTTAAGTTCAACTAAAATACCGTATCTTAGTTCAGCTACTTTATTTAAATCCCCTATCCGTTCAGCATTTTGCTCTTCTATTTTTGCCTGATCAATCCTTTCTTTTGTTTTACGAATCTCTTTAATAGTATTTTTTTCAAGTTCCCAATGTGCTTTAAGTTGGTTCTGTTGTTCCTTTAAATTTGCCAGTTGCTTTTCAATTTTTTGAAGTTTCTCTTTAGAGGCTTCGTCTTTTTCTTTTTTTAATGCCTGTTTTTCAATTTCAAGTTGCATAATCTTTCGCTGAATTTCATCTAATTCTTCAGGCATACTGTCAATCTCAATTCTTAATTTAGAGGCTGCCTCATCAATAAGGTCAATAGCTTTATCTGGCAGAAATCTATCAGATATATAACGATTAGAAAGCACGGATGCTGCAATAAGTGCAGAATCTTTTATTTTAACCCCGTGATGCACCTCATATTTTTCTTTTAAGCCACGTAAAATAGCAATTGTATCTTCAACAGTTGGTTCTTTTATTAATATTGGCTGAAAGCGTCGTTCTAATGCAGCATCTTTTTCAATATATTTTCTGTATTCTTGAATAGTAGTAGCACCTATACAGCGTAGTTCACCTCTTGCCAAAGCAGGTTTAAGCATATTTGAAGCATCAACAGCACCTTCAGCTGCACCCGCTCCTACAACTGTATGTAGTTCATCAATAAAAAGTATTATTTCACCAGCTGCCTTACTTATTTCTTTTAATACAGCCTTTAATCTTTCTTCAAATTCACCTCTAAATTTTGCACCTGCAATTAGTGCACCTATATCAAGTGCAATAAGTCGCTTGTGTTTAAGAATATCAGGTATATCACCATTAACAATTCTTTGGGCTAAGCCTTCAATAATAGCTGTTTTACCTACACCAGGTTCACCAATTAAAACGGGATTGTTTTTAGTCCGACGCGAAAGCACTTGAATTACACGTCTTATCTCATCATCTCTGCCAATTACAGGATCTAACTGCCCTTTTCTTGCTTTTTCAGTTAAATCAATACTATATCTTTTAAGTGCTTGATATTTCTCTTCTGGAGTTTGGTCAGTGACCCTTGTTTCACCACGAATTTCATTTAATGCTTTTAAAAGTATTTCCCGATTGATTCCTACCCTTTTAAATATTTCTGCAACAGACGAGCTTATACTTTCCAGTGCCAAAAGAATGTGCTCAGTACTTATAAATTCATCTTTGAAATTAACAGCTTCTTTTTCAGCTGCATCAAGAACCTCTTTTAATTTAGGGGAAATATACATTTGCCCGCCAGTAACACCATATATCTTGGGCTTTTTTTCAACTTCCTCCTTTAGAAGCTGTTCAAGATACGAAATATTAACTCCTATCTTTTTAAGAATAGGGAGAACAATCCCATCTGTATCATTTAATAATGATAATGCAAGATGTGGGACATCTATTTCTTGATGATTATATTTCTCACAAATTTTTTGTGCATTTTCTAATGCTTCTTGTGCTTTTATTGTAAATTTATCTAATCTCATAGGCCCTTACCTCACCTACTAAAATTGATAATATTATTCCAGAAACTTGTGCCATTTTTTGTTGGCTCAACATTTAAAATTTCTGCAATTGTCTGTCCCAAATCAGCAAAAGTTTCTCGTGTGCCAATATCAGTATTGGACTTTAAAAATGAGCCATATCCAATTACAGGAACATATTCTCTTGTATGATCTGTGCCTTTAAAAGAAGGGTCATTCCCATGATCTGCTGTTATAAATAAAATATCTGTATCTTTTAATTTTTTAATATATTCTCCTAATGCCTTATCAAATTCAACAAGTGCATTATAATATCCTTGTATATCTCTTCTATGCCCATAAAGCATATCAAAATCAATAAGGTTTGCAAAAATTAATCCTTTTATATCATCTTTATCAATTAGTTCTGAAATAACTTTTATTCCTTCTATATTGTTGCCTGTATGAATTGCTTTTGTAACACCTTTTCCATTAAATATATCATTAATTTTACCAATTGCAATTACATCCATACCAGCTTTTTTAACATTATCAAGCAAAGTATTTTCAGGGGGTGATAATGAAAAATCCTTTCGGCGTTCGGTTCTTTTAAAATTACCAGGTATGCCTATAAAAGGTCGTGCTATAACTCTGCCTATATTATGTTCGCCTGTAAGAATTTCTCTTGTTTTTTTGCAAATTTCATAAAGCTTTTCCACAGGTATAATTTCTTCATGTGCTGCAATCTGAAATACACTATCAGCAGATGTATATACAATTGGGTAACCTGTTTTTATATGTTCTTCACCTAATTCTTTTATAATTTCAGTTCCTGACACTGCTTTATTTCCAAGATAACCTTTTACACCTGTAGCTTCCATAAATCTTTTTAGCAAATCTTCAGGAAAACCATTAGGATAAGTTGGAAAAGGTCTTTCAAGAATTAAGCCAGTAATTTCCCAATGGCCTGATGATGTATCTTTCCCAGCTGATTTTTCTGCCATTTTGCCATAAATTCCTTTTGCATTATTATTGCGAGGAATATTTTTTAATTGAATAATATTTGAAAGTCCTAATTTAAAGAGATTTGGCAGATTAAAATTTTCAATTTTTTCTGCAATATGTCCCAGAGTATTTGCACCAACATCATCATATTTATCAGCATCAGGCAAATAGCCACAGCCTACACTGTCAAGAACAATTAGGAATATTCGTTTAATCATTTATTATTCTCCATTTACAAAAAATTAGCTCCTATGATATTGTAAGCACAGAGTATATATATGTCAAGATGCCACAGGCTCAAGAATATTCCAGCATTCGGTTAAGGGCAGCCTGCGCAGATTTTATTACTTCTTCTGGAAGTGTAATTTCATATTGTTCATATTTTAACGCTTTTAAAACATCATTGAGCTTTGTTTTTTTCATATCGGAACAAATAATAGTGCGTCCTGCTGGATAAAATACTTTATCAGGATTCTCTTTCTTTAATCTATAAATTAAACCTTCTTCTGTCCCAATTATAAACTTCTTGTTCTTAGATTCTTTTACAAATTTTATCATACCATTTGTGCTTAAAACTTCGTCGGCAATTTCTACGACTTCAGGTTCACATTCAGGATGAACAATTAATAAAGCATCAGGATATAATTCTTTTGTTTTTTTTACTTCTTCTAAGTTAATTTTTCTATGAACAATACAAAAGCCTTCCCATAATTTTATCTTTTTTTCAGGCACATTTTTTGCGATATAATTTCCTAAATTTTTATCAGGAACAAAAAGTATGTTGGTGGCAGGAATATTTTTTACAACTTTAATTGCATTCGCAGAAGTGCAACAAACATCACTTAAAGCTTTTACCTCAGCATTTGTATTAACATAAGAAACTATCCAGTAATCAGGATTTTCTTCTTTGAGCTTTTGTAAATCTCTATAGGTTACCATATCAGCCATAGGACAGCCAGCATTATGAACAGGGAGTAGAACCTTTTTATGTGGCGAAAGGATTTTTGCAGTTTCTGCCATAAATCGGACACCACAAAATACAATTACACCTTTATCGGTTTCCCTTGCTTTTTTACTTAAATCTAAAGAATCACCTAAAATATCTGCTATATCCTGAATTTCAGGTGATTGATAATTATGCACAAGAAGGATTGCATTTTTTTCTTGCTTAAGCTTCTTTATCTCTTTTACAATATCTTTATTCATAAAAATTTTTTACTTTTTTATTATAAACAATTTAATTTTAAATTTCAATATTATGATTGAGTTCTATACATTTGCAACATATCAAAATTTTTTATATTATAATAATTTTCATTACAAAAAATCAATTGATGTTTGATGCTGTTCCTACAATACCTTTCTTTTTAACATCCATCTCTGATTATCTTTATCTTTTGAATAAATTATATCATTTTCTATTTCAATTTCAACACAAATATTACATATCTGTCTGAACTTTTTCATTTTTATAAGATTTAAGGCTCGGCTACTGGCATCATCTGTTTAAAAAATATTGATTTTTATATATTTTTCATTATATTTTTACAGTAATGCAATTATATAAATGTGAAGATATATTAAAAAAATATCCTGTTAAATTCGCTTACCTATTTGGCTCATATAATAAAGGTACATATACTCCACTCAGCGATATTGATTTAGCCATCTACTGGGAAATTCCTGAAGTTGAATTAGAAATATTTCTTAAATTAAAAAATGAGATAGAAGAAAAATGTGATTGTGAATTATCCGTTAATATAGTTGATTTGAGTCAGGTTCCCTTGCCAATAAAAGCTGAAATAATAAATACAGGGAAGCTCATATTTGAAAAAAACAGAGAAAGCAGGATTGAATTTGAGGTTAAAACCCGAATGGAATATCTTGATTTTTTACCAGCTTATGAAAAACTGGTTAAAACATATCTTAATAATGTAAAAACTGAAGGTATTTTATGAATAATTCAAAATTAGCAGAAATTATTGAAAGAATAAAAACACACATTAGTATATTACAGCGGTATATAAATTTACAGGAAGAAGAAATTCTTAATGATATTGATAAAGTTGGTAGTATGCGATATTATCTTGAAGTGATAATTGAAGATTGTATCAATATTGGAAATCATATTATTTCTGAAAAGAGATTCAGGGTTCCAAAAAGTTATAAAGATGTATTTCAGATATTGTTTGAAAATAGTATAATAAGTGAAGATTTATCGCTGAAATTAAAAGAAGCTGCTGGATTACGAAATATAATAGTACACTTATACTGGAAAGTTGATGATAAAAAAATACTCAATTTTATAAAGAATAACTTGAATATATTTGAAAATTTTATAAATTATATTTTAAAGAGCATAAAGATTTGAAACTCCATTCATCGTAGGTGGCAGGCTATTAAGTATATTGATTATACTCTTTTGTGTAGCAATTACAGGAGCTGTAACAGGGAAGATTGTCTCTTATCTTGTTGAAAAGTAATTAAAAGAAGGAAGAGGATTAGATAAACTTTTTCATTTTTATTATTTTATATTCTGTATAATCATTCTTGCAGTTTTATGAAGGTTCCCTTTTTTACCTAATACTTTTTTTATTTTTTTCAATTCAGTGCTCTGTTTTTTTCGATATAAAGTATTATTTAGAAGTTTAACACACTCTTGCGCAATATTTTCGGGTGTAAGTGAATTCCCTACTAATTCTTTAACAACACTTTTCCCAGCAATGAGATTTACAAGACTTATATGCTTTACTTTTATAATGAAATTTTTTATTAGCCACAAAGATAATTTATTTAAATTATAAATTACAACCATTGGAACTTTAAAATAAGCTGCTTCAAGAGTAATTGTGCCAGAAACAACAATTGCACAATCTGAAATATTAAGTAAATTATATGTTTGGTTGTATATGATTTTTATATTTTTTAAATTATATTTTTTTATCTTTTCTTTTATTTCTTCTTTTTTTATAGTTTGTGCACATCCAATTAAAAAAAATGTGCTTGGAACTTTTGCTTGGATTAAATAAAGAGATTTTAACATTATATCAAGATTATATTCTATTTCTTGTTTTCTACTACCTGGGAAAATAGAAATTACTTTATAGTTTTTAGGAATTTTTAATTTTTTCTTATATTCATTTTTGGAAACAGTTATTTGGATATTTTCAACAAGTGGATGTCCGAAAAATTTAGCCGGGATTTTTTCTTTATTATAAATTTTTTTTTCAAATGGTAATGATAATATCACAAAGTCTATATATTTTTTAATTTTTTTAATTCGTTTGTAATGCCATGCCCAAATTTGTGGCGGAATAAAATAGATTGTTTTAATTTTTAGCTTGTGACAGTATTCTGCAACTTTTAAATTAAATCCTGGAAAATCTACCAGTATTACAATATCTGGCTGTTGTGTTTTTAGGAAATTTTTAACTTTTTTAAAAGCTTTTAATACATAGAAATATTTTTTAAAAACTTCTACAAATCCAATTATTGAGATATTTCTGTAATCTTCAATAATAGAACAACCTTCCTTTTTTAATAGATTTGACCCCACTGCGTAAAATTTGATATTTTTTCTAAGAGATTTAAGATACCTTATTAAATTTTTGGTATGTGTTTCGCCAGAAAGTTCCCCTGTTATAAAAAGAATTTTTTTCATTACTAATTTATTCCAATAATTTTCATTTTATGTTTATTTGCAAATTGAATTATTTTCTCTCTTTCAATAAGCAATACCCAACCAGATTCAAGTGCAATTGTTTTTATATTGTTTTTTAATAAAAGTTTGAGCGTATCAAGACCAAATCCGGGCAAATCAAATTTAGGATTATGCTTTGGCTTTGAAACTTTAATAAAAATAGAATTATCTTTAACATATTTGCTGGCTCTTTTTATCATTTCATCAGTTCCTTCTATTCCTTCAACTGCAATGACCATTTTATTTTCAACTATAATAGATTGGCCTATTCCAAGTGAAGCCACTTTTTTGGCAATATTAAATCCATATTTTATATTTTCAAGTTCTTTTTTGTTACATTTTTTTCGTGTAAGATAACCTGGTGGAACAATATCTTGATTGAAGAAATCTTTTTGGGATATAACTTTTATTCCATTGTCAGAGAATAGCTTTACAAGTCTTTGTAATATTGAGTAATCACTTTTATCTTTGAGCGTTAGTAATAGTTTTAAAGCTAGAAGGTCAAACTTTTTTTCTTTAAATGTTTTTGGTTTGTTAATTTTACCAATAAAAAGAATCCTATTGATTTTTTCTTTTTTAAGTATTTTTAAGTTCCTTTTTAAATAGCCCGGATAAGTTTCATAGAATTTAATATTTTTTATTTTTTTAAATTGTTCTATATTATTTATATTATCTTTAAGTCCAATTACAACTACTCTATGATATTCCTGTAAAGCTTTTTGAATTGCAAGTATAGAGATAAATCCACCACCTGCGAGGATACCTATATGTTCTTTTTTAAAATTTTTCATTATTATTTAATATATACTGATAGTTAATGTTATTATTTTATAATTTAGGAGCATTATTTTATTATATTTTTAAGATACAGTATGTATATAGCATAAAACAGATAAAGTAGCCAAAGATTGGAGCAGAGCGGAATTGAACCGCCGACCTCTTCCGTGCGAAGGAAGCGCTCTCCCAGCTGAGCTACTGCCCCAATATTATTCTTTTGCTATTGCAAAAAGTATTAAACTAATTAAAATTAGAATTCCGCCAAGCGAACCTTTTATAAGTATAAGTAAATCTTTATACCAGCCAAGACAAGGTATGCTGCCTATTGGAGGCAGATATAAAAATAGTCCCAACAGAATTAATATTATCCCACCAAAAATTTTTAACACAGTTTTCATTGTGTGCACCTCCTGATTTAATATATATAAACAATTTAAATATTATCATTTCTAAATTACCTAAATTACTGAACAGTCTCTAAGATATTATGCTTGCATTATTATTAAATAGTTACTGAATTATCTAATATAAAATTGGGACCAATTTAGCTTTAAAATTTGCTATGCCCCAAGGTATATTAGCTTCAAATTCAAATAAAAATTTTTTTATTTTATAGCCTACTGTATGAACATTACCGCCATAAGGTCTTGCTTTTGCCATAACAATGATTT
>CAZSCZ010000018.1:14583-19495 GCA_964605455.1 uncultured Spirochaetia bacterium | reverse complement strand
ATTGTTCAACTAACAATATTCTTATCATTGCCAGGAAAGATACTCACCGTCTTCCATTTTTTCAAGCTTTTTCTTTTCATAATATACGTCCCCATTCACTCCTCATTCACTTGACATATAGAATTGAAATTTTTATACTTTAAAACAAATGGATACATTTAAAAGACTTGATAGGAAATTCTTTCTTCGGCATCCCATAGAAGTAGCCCCGGAAATTTTGGGTAAATTTCTTATAAGAAAAGATGGAAAACGAAAAATAGTTTCAAAGATTGTAGAAACAGAAGCATATGGCGGTAAAGAAGATAAAGCTTGTCATGTTGGTAGATTTGGATATACCAAAAGAACAAGACCATTATTTGGTGAAGTAGGATACGCATATATATATTCTGTACATATTAATGTATATTGTTTGAATATAGTTGCACATAAAGATAATGATGCTGGTGGAGTATTGATAAGAGCACTGGAACCTATTAAAGGAATAAAATGGATTTTGGAGAGCTTAAAAATAGAGCCAAAAAAGTATAATATAACAAAACTTCTAAATGGACCAGGCAAATTATGTAAAGCATTAAAAATTGATAAATCTTTAAATGGAGAAGATATGATTAATGGTAAAAAAATCTATATCTCTGCCGGAGAAGTAATTGATAAAAATAATATTATTGCTACACCACGGATAAATATCCCTTATGCACAGGAATCTAAAGATTGGTTATGGCGATTTATTATAAAGGATTCAATATTCTTATCAAAGTAACTATTTCTTATTGTAATAAAACAAAAGACTATCCTGCTTGACCTGTAAAAATTTTGCTACAGGCGCACATTTAGCTCTGAAAAGAAAAAATATAGGTTCATCTCTTAAATCATTTAAACTTTCAAAATTTGCCTGACCTTTACTTATTATTATATCAGCACTTTTAAATTCATTAAGAAATTCTTTAGAACATTTACTAAGAATAGTGCCCACATTATCGTTTCCATTTGAAACAATTTTTATGTTTTTATTAAATTTAATACCTTTTAAATCATCAATTGTAACATCATTTATTACAGGTTTCCCACGAACTCCTATCACAATCTCATACTCTCTTGTAGAACTTATGGTTTCAAGTAACAATTTATCAAAAATTATCTCGCCAGCATTATCAGCTATTAAAAAAATTTTTTTTGCACTTGTAAGCATCTTTTTAAAAATTTTAAAATCATCTTTCATAAATTTAATTGAATTAATATTTTTTATCTCTTTTTGAATATCAAGTGAAGTTTCAACTCCAAAGTCAATTATATTTCCAATTGCAGAGAGCTTTAACGCAGTGTAAATAGGATGTTCTGATTTTTTTATTAATTTTAATAGTTTAGGATACATCTCAAGTATCATTTTATTATATTTTCTTTTAACATATTTATATGGATCTTTAACACCTGTAGATTCATAAAGGATTTTATACATCGCACTTGCATAAAATGCAGGTGTTCTGGTGTATTTATCTATATGAAATAAATAATCACCAATTTTTTTTAAAATTGCAAATCGTCTTTCTTTTGGAATTTTTAAATATCTCAGTAGTCTATTTGCCTGCTGAAAAAAACATCCAAAACATTCTGGTTGCATTTTCATAGGGCACAAATATATTGCTTTTGAATGCAAAGTCAAATTTAAAAAGGAAGAGTGTTGAATAATTATAATATTTTTAAAGATTCCTATTATAACGAGTTGTAAAAAGAGACCTTTAGGTCTGTTAGATATATTAATTTAACACACCTAAAGGTGTGTTTTTACCTTTTTTATTGCGTTTTGTTAATACACATAATAAAATAAACTTTATTTTATATAATTTTTGATATAAAAACAATTATAAAATATTTTTTCAACACTCTTACTACAAAATTTAAAAAAGTAGTTAACTTTTTTTCATAGGCGATGCAGAACTTTGTAAATCATTACATCTATATGTTTTACATTAAAATAATACAAATTCCTAATTGATGTGTAGTATTGAATATACTATCTTCTGAAAGAATCCCATAAGGAATTGTGCAATAATCAAAAGAGATTTTACCTCTGTATATTTTCACTCCTATACCACCTTGGAATCCTAATATATCGCCTAATTTATTCTCCTCAATCCTGTAATGATATCCAGCTCTTAGAAAAATCATATCTTTTAAATTATATTCTATTCCTACGCATAGCCTAATGAAATTGTCAATCGGTATTTTTATCTCACTACTGATTATAAGTTTTTCTTTTAATAATTTGTAGCCCAATCCTGCATCAGCCTCTATAGGTAATATTTTTAAATTTTTTCCCGTTCCCAGGTTCCTTATCACTCCCCCTGCTTGTAGATTTTTTACATAAGGAACATCTATTAATACGCCAATATCTGCTGCTATCCCTAAGCTGATATGTTCATCTATTTTTTGGTAAATAAATTTCAGACCACCACCCAGCCGAGACTCTTTCCCCATTTTCTTACCTATTGCTAATGTTATTACTCTATCTGTAGCATAAAAATTATCGTTTAAATCTACTCCTTCATCATCACGCCTTATCATACCACCTGAATATGAACCAGAAAAACTGAATCCCAATGTCTTATCTCTTAATGGATAGGTAAATCCTACATATCCTCTCCGTTCTTCTATATACAATTCATTATGGAAAAATGCAATATTTATATCATTTACCATTGATAATCCAGCTGGATTGTAATGAATGCTATTTATATCATCTGCTATACTTACAAATGCACCGCCCATCCCTTCTGCCCGAGGACCTATCATTTGCTTTAAAAAATTAGCTGATGTAGTCCCTACTCGCGGATGTGTTCCACTGTTTAATTTTGTTATTATTAAAAATAAACCTGCTATTATTAACCATAATATCTTCTTTGCTGAACTCATCTCTATGCACCTCCTGATTTTAGACTGCTCGGAATCTATAACTTTTATCTTATTAATGCAAATTTTCCTACATAATTACCTATATCAGACTCTACAATACAAAAATAAACCCCTGTTGCTACATCCCTACCACAATCATTCTTGCCATTCCAGTATGCTTTTATCTTAAACTCATTTACTTCTAATTCAGTGCCTTTTTCATCTAAAACACGAACCAATTCCCCTGATATTGTATATATCCGCACCTTTATATTACAATCTATTGGTAAATAATCTATCTTTAAATAATCTGTTTCTTCTGGATAATACGGATTTGGATAAATTATAATATATGATAAATCTTTTATAATATTTACCTCTATTATTCGGTATATTCCAAGTTGACTAATCCTTCCTTGCACATAATTCTCATTAATATTTACACTGCAATTCTTGAGAAGCCTCCATTTATGTTTTTCTTCATCTAAATAATATATCCTTAAAAGTGATTCATTTATATCTCCCAACTCTTCATCTTTTGGATATGGTATCTTTATATCCACTCCATTACTATTTATATTTTCATCAATAGTTTCGCCCATTAAATTTTCTACTGTAAATCTCCTCAATGTATTGTCAAGAAATATACTTACTCCTTTGGTTTCCCCTCTCTCTTCCAAAACTCTATTAGCCTCTTCTATTTTTGCCCATTCCTCTTCACTTATATTTCTCCCTTGCTTTAATCTTTCTGTAGTTATAAATTCTACTTTATCACCATTAAATGTGTTAGCTGGAATCCCCAAGTAAGTTGCCCCATCTTCACAATAGTATTCAGTCTCATGAAAATTTTCAGGCTGATTTATTGTGGATGATATAAGGCTGTTATCAACTGAAAAAGGTTCACTTACACTTCCAAATCCATTTCCACCAGAAACTGGTGTGGGTGTAATCCTTATCACATAGTTAGTAGCTTGACAGCTACCTTCATCTGTATCAAGATGCGATAACCATACAAGCTCTGTTTTTAATGGTGTTAATGGTTCTAAGTCATATATCTTATCCAACCAACCTCTATACGGCTTCTTTGTTACAGGATGCCTAATTGTTGCTTCTTTCCAATCTTCCCCTGCACTTCCACCTTTATATTCTACCTTTACTCCATATTCCTGTCCATATATGTCTATCATACTAAATGAAATCTTTATCTCCCTTGTCTTTCCTTCTGGCTTTATATCACATATAACAGCACCAGGTGTATAAATTATTGGCGCATCTCCATAATCATGAACATCATACTTCTTACTATCTTTTTCATTTGTCATTGTAATGTAAATCCAGTATATACCTTCAGAACGGCGTATCTCCCAATTGTATTCATTCGGCTCATCATCTTCATTTATGTTATTTGTTATTAAAACTCCATCACAGTTAGTTTTATCAAAGTCCCAACATATACCAAGTTTAGAATCAGGCTTCATATCATTATCAAAATCTTCCCACTTAATAGTATAAGGATAATTATAAGAATATTCATAACCATTAGAACCACTCCAGCATAGAAGATCTATTATATCAGGCTGATTGGGTCTGGTAACCTTTACAAAAAACTCTTCATTTACAATAATAATCTTACCATTTGTAATAGAAGAGCCATTCCCACTATAATCATATATAGGATAATCTCTGCCATCATCTATCACTCCACAGATATAATATTCTCCGGGCTGGACATTAGTGACTATCCATACATAAGTATCATTTGTGCCATCCGGGTCCTCTTTTATCGTGCCTGTAACATCAATAGGCCATTTCCCATTATAAAAATTAGTATCATCATCATAGTAAAGTCTAATCTCTGCATTATCATCTGGGTCGTAATCTGTCCATTTAATCGTGTAAGTATCACCAATTACTACTTTATCATCAATTCCATCAGGCTCCAAAATTTCAATTCCTGGATTAAAACTCCCTCTATACACCATTATATTATCTGAATTATAATTTGCTACCACTACATCCCTTA
>CAZSCZ010000018.1:0-14483 GCA_964605455.1 uncultured Spirochaetia bacterium | reverse complement strand
TATCAATATATGCCCACCTAAATTCGTGTCTGTATCATAATAAAGATTAATTGTGCCACTTCCATCAGCATCATAATCTACCCAGCATATCTCATACTTCTGAAAACTTGAATCCTCTGAACTCCCATCTGGCTCTGTCATCATTCTTGTTAATGGCTTGCTATGTTCTATCTTAAGTGGTCCACTATAATCATATGCTGGATAATCCCTCCCATCATCTATCACTCCACAAACATAATATATGCCATTTGCCAGAGAAGATATATCCCATTCATACTGGTCTGTCTCATCATCCTCTGATATCCCATTTGTTATTAAAACCAACCCACCATTAGTATAAATATTATCATTATCATAATAAAGTCTAATCTCTGCATCATCATCTGGGTCGTAATCTGTCCATTTAATCGTATAATTTGTATCTGCTGTATCACCTATATCAGGCGGCTTTGTTATTGTTATCTCTGCATTTACAAAACTGCCTCTATACACCATTATATTATCTGAATTATAATTTGCTACCACTACATCCCTTATGTTGTTTGTATCTCCATCTACATTCCCTATGGCTATTCCACAAGGACCATCTCCTGCTGGATATGGCCTCATCTTATCTAAACTCCCATCTGCCTTCTGCCAGTATACCAATATCCTGTCATTATTGTGGTCACTTACAACCACATCATTCCTACCATCTCCATTTAAATCTCCTATCGCTATACTACAAGCATAATATCCGCCTGCAAACTCATACAGTGTGCCTGTATCATCCAAACTCCCATCTGTTTGCTGTAATAATACCTTGAAATCAGTATAATATCCTGCTACTACTACATCTTCTCTGCCATCATTATTCAAATCCCCTATTGCTACATCACAAGGCCCTCCACGGTTATTATATGTATAATCTTTTCTATCTTTTAAATCCCCTTTCCCATCCTGTATAAATACCCCTATAGCTTTTCCCCCATAAATGTAATTTACCACCACTACATCTCCTCTCCCATCATTATTTACATCACCTATGGCTACTTTATATGGTCTATCGCCTGCTGACTTATTCTCTTTTAAATACAGTTCACCTTCACCATTCTGTATAAGCACACTTATATCATCGCTGTCATCATTTGCTACTACCACATCTAATAACCCATCACTGTTCACATCCCCTATGGCTACTCCTCTTGGAAAATCCCCTACATCAATCGTGCCTTCACTTTTTAAACTCCCACTTTCCCTTGTTATTATTCTTATTCTGTCATTATAACATTCACTTACTACTATCTCATTCCAACCATCATTATCTATATCTCCTATTGCTATTCCATCACTATAACTATCCAACTTATAATAACTATCTCTTGACAAGTCCCCATCTGCTTGCTGTAAAAATAATCCTATATAATAACTACCATCATACTCACACCTTACTACTACATCTTCTCTGCCATCATTATTTATATCTCCTATTGCTACCCATCTTATATTATCCCACCTCCAGTAACTATATGCTTTCCCTTTCTTTATATCCTCATCACTTGTGCCATTCTGTATCCTCACTGGCTTTGTTGTATAATCCCTCACTGTCTCTGTCCCATCTGTTATCTCTCCAAGTATATAATAATTCCCCTCTGGCACTGATGATGTATCCCATATATACCTGTTTGTTACACTGTCCTCTGATATCCCACTTGCTATCAATATATGCCCACCTAAATTCGTGTCTGTATCATAATAAAGATTAATTGTGGCATTATCATCCATATCATGGTCTGCCCAGCATATCTCATACTTCTGAAAACTACTATCCTCTGAACTTCCATCAGGCTCTGTCATCTTTATTAATGGCTTCCCTTGTCCTATTGTAAGTGGTCCACTATAATCATATATTGCATACTCCCTGCCATCATCTATTCTCCCACAGATATAATATGTGCCAAAAGCAATATTTGAAATATTCCAGATAAATGAATCCAATGCATCTTCTGATAAATTACTTGCTATTGTGCCACTTACCCCATCTAAAAAATTAGTATTATTATCATAATAAAGTATTATCTTTGCATCATCATCAGGGTCAGTATCATTCCATTGAATTGTATAACTCATTGAAATACTTTTATCTACTGTATCTCCTGCTGATGACGGCTTTGTTATCTCTATTGAAGGCACTATATTCTGTAAAAATACCCTCATAATTCCAGAAGAGATATACCTGGAAACTGCTACATCTAACTTGCCATCACTGTTTAAATCCCCTATACCTACGCCCCACGGATTACTTTCTGTGCTAAATTTCTGCCAGTTACTGCTTATTCCACCACTTGCACATTGTGTGAATACTGCTATCTGACTGTGATTATAATTAACTGCAACTATATCATTCTTACCATCACTGTTTATATCACCAACTGCAATTGTATATGGATAATATTCTGTGTTATACTCTTTAAAATCTCCTAATGCTCCGTTTCCTATCTGAACACGAATACCAATTTTATTATTGTTGTAACTCCCAACTATTATATCTTCTCTTCCATCATTATTTATATCTCCTATTGCTATACATTGTGGTGAAATACTTCCTGTTGAGTATGTGCCATCATCCACCAGTCCTTCTACTCCCTGTATATATACTCTTATTCCATTTTCACCTTTTAAAGCTACAACAACATCATTCCACCCATCATACTTTCTTACATCTCCTATTGCTACTCCATTTGGATATGAACCTGCTTCATATTGTGTCATTACAGATAACACACCCACAGAATTTTGGGTTAACACAGTAAGATTTTTACCACTGTTTATATAATGAGCTACTACAACCTCATTTTTGCCATCATTATTTATATCACCAATTGCTACCCAGCGCGGAGAAGATAAAGCTAAATCACAACTATAGTAACTGCTTAAACTGCCATCTGCTTTTTGTGTAAATATACATATACTTGTTCCAGAATACCTTCCTACAACCACATCATTCCTGGCATCATTGTTTACATCTCCAATGGCTACTGTATAAGGAGAACTTTCACAATTATAAACAACCTGAGAATTTAAATCACTGCCATCTGATTTCTGTATAAATACCCCAATATTTCCACTGTTATAATTAGCTATAACAACATCATCCTTTCCATCATTATTTACATCTCCTACTGCTATACCTCGTGGTTGGCTGTCAGCATTATAATCTTTAAAATATTTTAACTCCTCACCGTGATTATTATGCCGTATTCTTACAAAACCTTTGCTATAGTTAGTGAAAGCATTGTTGCCATCATATATTCTGGCATATATGTAATAGTTATTGGGTGGTATTGCTGCTGTATTCCATATATATCTATCCTGTAAATCTTCACTTCCTTTCATAATAAGTGTTCCATCACAACCAGTATTATCTGTATCATAATGAAGAGCAATTTCAGCATCACCTGCTTCATAAGAGTCAATCCATCTAATCATATAATTATCATCAGCATTATCTTCTGATGAGCCATCAGGTTTTACAATTATTATGTGAGGGGTCTCAGCAATTATATTTTTAGGAAGCAAAAAGAAGCATAAAATTAATAATATTAAACATAATTGTTTCATTGTTACACTACTTCTCCTTTTTATATATCCCTTTATCCCTTTTCAGAAATATAGACAACTTATTTGAAAAAAAGTGCAAAAATTTTTAGCACTATTTCACAACTACTTTTATTAATTATAGGGACGGTGCACAACTTTATTAAATCAATTCACAGTGCTAAGAGCATAGGATAAAAGTTTATGGTTTAAGGCTTAGACCTTGTAGCAACACATATGGAGTTTGATTCATCAATCTTGTGAAGGGAGTTATATATTAATTATATGTAGGTGGGAGATTTATCAGCCACGAAAAATAAAGTAGGCTTGATAAATCAAGCCGCTCCAAGCAAAATTTTGACAGTTCAATTTTCATTACTGAAAAACAAAAAAACAAGTTGACATTTAAAAAGTGTTGTATTATAATTACAGAAATTAATATAGAAAGGAAGTGATAAGATTGAGGAAAACAGGTTCAGAAATTTTAATTGAAAGTTTGCTCAATGAAGGTGTTGAGGTAATGTTTGGCATTCCTGGTGGCTCTGTAATTGCAATTTTTGATACACTTTATGACTATTCTGACAAGCTTAAATTTTATCTTACGCGTCATGAGCAAGCAGCTGCACACGCAGCAGATGGGTACGCCCGCTCAAGCGGGAAAGTTGGAGTATGTATTGCTACTTCAGGTCCAGGTGCAACTAATCTTGTTACAGGTATTGCAACAGCTTATATGGACTCAGTTCCTATTATAGCAATTACAGGGCAGGTGGCAACAAGAATGATCGGTAACGATGCATTTCAGGAAGTCAATACTACAGGCATAACTTATGCAATAACAAAACATAATTATCTTGTAAAAGATGTTAAAGAACTTGCCAGAATTGTAAAAGAGGCTTTTTATATAGCTAGAACAGGGAGGCCAGGGCCAGTTTTAATAGATATTCCTGTAGATATTTCAAAAGATACAACTGAATTCAAAAAATTGCCGGATAAGACTGAAATAAGAGGATATAATCCTACTTATGAGGGAAATATAAAACAGATAAAAAAAGCTGCGGAATTTATAATGAATGCGAAGAAACCAATTATATATGCAGGTGGTGGAGTGATTATCTCAGGGGCTGATAAAGAGCTAAAAGCCTTTGTAGAAAAAACTGGTATTCCTATTACAATGACATTATTAGGACTTGGTGGTTTCCCTAATACTCATCCTTTAAGTCTTGATATGTTAGGTATGCATGGTACCAAGTATGCTAATATAGCTATAAGTAATTCAGATTTGATAATAGCAATTGGTGCTCGGTTTGATGATAGAGTTACAGGTAAACTTGATGAATTTGCACCAAATGCTAAAATTATACATATTGATATTGATCCGTCATCAATTGGCAAAAGTGTGGAGGTGGATGTCCCAATTGTTGGTGATGTTAAACTTATATTAAAAGAGTTAATAAAATATGTAAAAAAATGTGATATAAAGGAATGGGTTGATTATATTTTGGATTTGAAACAAAAATATCCATTAACTTATGAAAAAAGTGAAAAAGTTATAAAGCCACAATATGTAATTGAGCAGATATATGAACTAACAGAAGGGAAAGCTATAATTGTTACAGAAGTAGGGCAGCATCAAATGTGGGCAGCTCAGTATTATAAATTTGCCCGACCACGTCAACTTCTTTCCAGTGGTGGTCTTGGAACAATGGGTTATGGATTTCCAGCGGCTATTGGTGCTCAAGTAGCAAATCCGGATGCAATTGTTATTGATATTGCTGGTGATGGTAGTATTCAAATGAATATTCAAGAACTAGCTACTATTTCAAATTACCAAATTCCAGTGAAAATAGCTATTATGAATAATATGTATCTTGGAATGGTAAGACAATGGCAAGAACTTTTCTTTAAAAGGCGATATTCATTTACTTGCTTGGGTAGACATAAAGATTGTCCTGTTCAGTGTCCAGGTCCAGGGCCACAGTGCCCTGAACTTATTCCAAATTTTAAGAAAATAGCAGACGCATATAATATAAAAGGATATATTATTGAACATCCTAAAGATGTAAAACCAGTTTTAAAAGAAGCATTATCATTAAAAGAACCAGTTATAATGGATTTCAGAATCGCTCAAGAAGAAAATGTTTTCCCAATGGTGCCCGCAGGACAACCTATTAGTAAAATGTTGGAACACTCAATAGCGTAAAATAGGTATTAGTTCTTTTACCAAAAATTTAAAGAAGAAGGAAGGTGATTAATTTATGGAATATACAATTTCAACATTAGTTGAGAATCATCCAGGGGTACTCGCAAGACTTGCGCAACTTTTTAGTGGCAGAGGGTTTAATATCACAAGTCTCACTGTTGCGGAGACAGATGACCCTACTATGTCAAGAATGACAATTGTTGTTGATGGTGACGAAAAAGTTATGGAACAGGTAAAAAAACAGCTTAATAAGAGTATTGATGTAATTAAAATCTATGACCTTACGAAAAAAAACCCAATAGAAAGGGAACTCATAATAATAAAAGTAAATACTACACCAACGCGACGTTCAGAAATAATTGAAATTGTAGATATTTTTAGAGCAAACATAATTGATGTTTCTCATACTGACATTACAATAGAGGCAACAGGTGATACGACTAAAATTTCAGCGCTTGTAAAAATGCTTAAGCCTTACGGGATAAAAGAGATTGCACGCACTGGTAAAGTAGCAGTAGCAAGAAGCCTTGATTAAAAAAATTATTTTGTTTTGGAGGTAATAAAAATGAAAATGTATTATGACAAAGATAATAAACCTGAAATTTTAAAAGACAAGAAAATTGCAATTATTGGATTTGGCAGTCAAGGACATGCTCAAGCACAGAATTTAAGAGATAGTGGTTATAATGTTATTGTTGCAGAAGTGAAAGGTAGTGCAAATTATAAGCTTGCAGAGGAAGCAGGATTTAGGCCTGTCTCCGCTGCAGAAGCATCTAAACAGGCTGATATTATTCAAATACTTGTGCCAGATGAGATTCAGCCAATTGTTTATGAAAAAGAGATAAAAGAGCATATTAGAAAAGGTAATGCGTTAGTATTTTCGCATGGTTTTAATATACATTTTGGTCAAATTGTGCCTCCTAAAGATGTTGATGTTTATATGGTGGCTCCCAAGGGGCCAGGACATCTTGTGAGACGGACATATCAGGAAGGTTCAGGTGTACCTGCACTTATAGCTGTATATCAAAATCCTTCTGGCAAAGCATGGGATTATGCTTTGGCTCATGCGTGTGGAATTGGTGCTGGAAGAGCAGGTATAATTGAAACCACATTTAAAGAAGAAACAGAAACAGACCTTTTTGGTGAACAGTGTGTTCTTTGTGGTGGACTTGTTGAGCTTGCAAAAGCCGGGTTTGAAACTTTGGTTGAAGCAGGGTATCAGCCAGAAATTGCTTATTTTGAAACTTTTCACGAATTAAAATTAATTATTGATTTAATGTATGAATCTGGTATTAGCTATATGAATTACTCTATAAGTGATACTGCTGAATATGGTGAATATACACGTGGTCCAAGAGTTATAGATAAAAAAGTTAAAGAAGAGATGAAAAAAATACTTACTGAAGTGCAGTCAGGTGAATTTGCAAGGGAATGGATACTGGAAAACAAAGCTGGAAGACCTGTATTTAAAGCTGCGCGTCGAAAAATGAGTGAACATCAGATAGAGAAAGTTGGATCTAAATTGAGGGAGATGATGCCTTGGATAAAAAAGAGGAAATAAATAGAATAGTCGGAGGCAAATAAATAAAATGCCGCAAAAAGAGAGAGTACACATTTTTGATACAACATTACGAGATGGCGAGCAGGCGCCAGGATTTAGTATGAGTATTGAATCAAAGCTTAAACTTGCAAAGCAGCTTGCAAAATTAAAAGTTGATATTATTGAAGCAGGTTTCCCAGTTTCTTCACCAGTGCAGTTTGAAGCTGTGAAAGTTATTGCGCAGAAAGTTAGAGGTCCGAGAATTGTTGGACTTGCCAGAGCTGTAAAAGGAGATATAGAAGCCTGTTATGAAGCTGTTAAATATTCAAAAAAGCCAGGTATTCATACATTTATTGCTACATCTGATATTCATATGAAATATAAATTAAAAAAGTCCCCCAAAGAAGTGTTAAAAATTACAGAAAAATCTATAAAATACGCAAAATCATTATGCGATTATATAGAATTTTCTGCCGAGGATGCAACAAGAAGTAATTTTGAATTTCTATGTGAGGTAATTAATGTAGCAATAAAAAGTGGAGCTTCGGCAATAAACATTCCAGATACAGTTGGGTATGCAATCCCATCAGAATTTGGAGAGTTAATTAAAAAGTTAAGGGATAATATTCCTGAATTAGGAAAAAAAGTAATATTAAGTGTGCATTGCCATAATGATTTAGGCTTGGCTGTTTCAAATTCGCTTATTGCTGTCCAAAATGGTGCCAATCAAATAGAATGCACAATAAATGGTATAGGAGAGAGAGCAGGTAATGCTGCCTTGGAAGAAGTTGCTATGGCATTGAATGTGCGTACAGATGTGTTTAATAAAAAAGTAAACATAAATACAAAAGAAATATATCCTACAAGTAGACTTTTAACAATACTTACAGGTGTACCAGTTCAACCCAATAAAGCTATTGTTGGTGAAAACGCTTTTGCCCATGAATCAGGCATACATCAGGATGGAGTTTTGAAAGCAAGAGAAACTTATGAAATTATGACACCTGAGTCTGTTGGCAGAAGTCTAAGCCATATTGTGCTGGGTAGGCATTCAGGACGGCATGGTTTTAGAAAACGAGTTGCTGAACTTGGATATAAACTTACAGAAAGAGAACTTAAAGAAGCGTATCAAAGATTCCTTGAGGTTGCGGATAAAAAGAAGCAAGTATATGATGATGACCTTATTGCAATAATTGAAGCAGGACTTAAAAAATCTATTGAATGGTATATGCTTGATTATTTCCATATATTAACAGGAAAAAGGGTTGTCCCTTCTGCTGTAGTTCAGCTTAAAAAAGGAAAAGAAGTGTATAGAGAATCTTCTTATGGGGATGGACCTGTAGACGCTATATATAAAGCAATTGATAAGATAGTAAAAATACAACCTAAACTTGAAGACTATACAATTAAGGCACTTTCTGGTGGTAAAGAAGCAATGGGAGAGGTGAAAGTGAGTATTTTATATAAAAATAATAAATACTTTGGTATGGGCTCAAGCACCGATATAATTGAAGCAAGTGCAATTGCATATATAAATGCCATAAATAGATGTATTATGATGCAGAAATAAGTGTAAAGAATAAATAATATAAAAAACTGGACAATAAAATTATAGAGGCTTTAAGCCACCCGTGATTTTAAGAAATTAGAGGAGAATTTATGGGAATGACAATTGCAGAAAAAATTCTTGCAGCACATTGTGGAAAAAAAGAAGTTCAACCAGGCGAATTCATAGAAGCAACTGTAGATATTGCATTGGGAAACGATATTACTGCACCATTGGCTATTGAAGAATTTGAAAAAACAGGAATAGGAAAAGTATGGGATAATACAAAGATTATAATTATACCTGACCATTTTACACCAAATAAAGATATTAAAAGTGCAATTCAATCAAAAATTTTAAGAGATTTTGCTAAAAAATATAATATTGTAAATTATTTTGAAGTTGGAAGGGCTGGAATAGAACATGTATTGTTGCCAGAGCAAGGGCTTGTGTTACCCGGAGATTTAGTAATTGGAGCAGATAGTCATACTTGCACATATGGAGCATTAGGTGCTTTTGCTACTGGAGTTGGAAGCACAGACCTTGCAGCAGCCTTTATTACTGGTAAAGCATGGTTTAAAGTCCCTGAAACTATTAAATTTATATACTATGGTAAACTTAATAAATGGGTGGGTGGAAAAGATTTAATCCTTTATACTATAGGTAAAATCGGAGTTGATGGTGCTACTTATAAAGCTATGGAATTTACAGGTGAAGCTATAAAAGAACTTTCAATGGATAATAGATTTACAATGGCAAATATGGCAATAGAAGCTGGCGGTAAAGCAGGGCTTTTTGAAGTTGATGAAAAAACTTTGGAATATGTAAAATCAAGGGCAAAAAGGAAATTTAAAATTTATAAAAGTGATAAAGATGCAAATTATTCAAAAGTAATTGAAATAGATGTTTCAAAAATAGAACCACAGGTAGCATTACCACATTTACCTGGAAATACTATAAGTGTTAGAGAAGTAAAAGATATAAAAATTGATCAGGCAGTAATTGGCTCGTGCACAAATGGTAGAATAGAAGATTTAAAAATAGCTGCACAAATTTTTAAAAACAGAAAAGTTCATAAAGATGTAAGGGCATTGATTTTCCCAGGGACCCAAGATATATATTTACAAGCATTAAAAGAAGGATTAATAGAGATTTTTATAGAAGCAGGCTGTGCTGTTAGTACACCAACCTGCGGTCCTTGTCTCGGTGGACATATGGGAGTACTTGCCCCAGGAGAAAAAGCTATCTCTACTACAAATAGAAACTTTATTGGCCGAATGGGCCATCCTGAAAGTGAGGTATATCTATCATCACCTGCAATTGCAGCTGCATCTGCCATTGCAGGTAAAATAGTTCATCCTGATGAAGTAATAAAATAAAAACAAGTACCTGTTTTGTAGCAATACAATAATAAAAATTTTTGCTTGCCGTAACTTATAAAAAGGAGTGTAACAGTTTAGCTATTAGAAGTTTATATTATTGCCTTTTAATTTAAATTTAATATTTTATTTTGCAGGAGGACATGAAAATGAAAAAAATTTTAATTTTTTTATTAATAATTTCATTATTCTCCTGTGGTAAAAGCAGTGAAATATCAGAACCTGAACAAAATTATACACTTATAGGGAAGCCTACCCCAGGGGATTGGCTCATTCAGCGACTTTCCGCTGAACCTGCAACTTTAAATCCCATAACTGCTACTGATATATATGAATCAATTATTAATGGATTTATTTATGAAACTTTAATTGAACGAGATTTTGAAACCCTTGAATTAAAACCTCTTCTTGCTTACAAGTGGGAAATTTCAAAAAATAAATTACAATATACATTTTATTTACGAAAGGGCATAAAGTGGCATGATGGGGTTGAATTCACTGCACGGGATGTAGTTTTTTCGTTCAAAAAAATAAAAGACCCTAAAGTTGATGCACCTCATCTTAGAAATTATTATAAAGATGTAAAAAAAGTTGAGATGTTGGATAAATATACAGTTAAATTTACATATAGTAAGCCTTATTTCTTAGCACTTGAATTTTGTGGTGGAATGCCAATTGTGCCTGAACATATATTTAAAAATGGTAACTTTAATACACACCATAATAACAGACACCCTATTGGAACAGGTCCATATATTTTCGTAAAATGGGAAACAGGTAGAGAAATTGTTTTAAGAAGAAATCCAGATTATTGGGGAGAAAAGAAGCCTTATATTGATAAAATAATTTTTAAAATAATTACAGATGACACAGTAAGTCTTCAATTAGTAAAACGGGAAGAAATTGATTTGGCAGGATTGAGACCTATTCAATGGGTCCGACAGACAAGAAGCAGAAAATTTAATAAAAAATTTAGAAAACTTAAATTTTATACACCTAATTACCGCTATATTGGTTGGAATTTAAGATGTCCATTTTTTAAGGACAGAGATGTGAGAGAAGCATTAACACGACTTATAGACAGAAAATCTATTTTAAAGAATATTCTTTTTAATTTCGGACAGATTACAACAGGCCCCTTTTATATTTTTAGTAAAGCCTATAATAAAAATATTATACCTTATGAATATAATGTAAAAAAAGCAAAAGAACTTCTAAGAAAAGCAGGCTGGATTGATTCTAATAATGACGGAATTCTTGATAAAAATGGAATTGATTTTAGATTTACTTTTCTTATTCCAAGTGGCTCAAAGTTTGCAGAGCAGCTTGCTACAATTGTAAAAGAATCATTTAAAAAAGTAGGGATTGAAGTTAATATAAAAATGCTTGAATGGGCAACATTTCTACAACAGATTGATGAACGAAAATTTGATGCTGTAACATTAGGCTGGAGTATGGGAATTGAGCAGGACCCTTATCAATTATGGCATTCTTCCCAAGCTGAAAGAGGTTCAAATTTCGTAGGATTTAAAAATAAAAGAGTGGATGAACTTATAGAGAAAGCTAGAACTGAATTTGACGAAGTAAAACGAAATAAAATGTTTCAGGAAATTCATAAAATAATCCACTATGAGCAACCTTATACATTTCTTTATTGTTCAATGGGGCTCGTGGCAGTGCATAAGAGATTCCAGAACACCAGGGTTTATAATATAAGACCAGGTTTTGATATTACAGAATGGTATGTCCCGATTGAATTGCAGAAATATAAGGGAGCATTTTAATGAAAATTTTAATTGTAAATCCACCACGGGTTGATGGATACCCTGTTGTTCGAGAAGAGAGATATGAACATAAAGATGTAGGCTCTGTTTATCCACCATTAAATCTCCTTTATATTGCCTCAGCACTTGAAAAAGCAGGATATAAACCTTTTTTTATTGATGCAAATGGATTTGATATCAAATTTACAGAACTTACAACTAAAATTGACGAAATAAAACCTGATGTCTTAATTATAAGATGTGGTTTTGATACTCAGAAGGAAGACTTACAGGTCTTAAAATATGCAAAAGAAAAATGGAACACAATAACAGTCCTTAGAAATAAAATAATTGGTGATGTTGACTGGCTTAAAAAAACAGTATTGCAGGAAAATCCATTTGTTGATATTTTTATCAATTATGAACCTGATGCTGTAGTTGTAGATTTAATAAAACATTTAGAAACCTATGGTCTTGATAATTTAGAAAAAGTAAAAGGCATATCATTTTTAAAAGAAGGAAAAATGATTACAACCCCACCTGCTGTAATTGAAAAAAATCTTGATAATCTGCCTTTCCCAGCATATCATTTATTGCCTTCTCTTAATGTATATCATACAGGTGTATTAAATCCACCGTTTGCAACTATAATTACTTCACGTGGATGTCCATTTCAGTGCAGCTTCTGTGCTTATTCAAATATGGGATTTAGATTTCGTTCACCAGAAAGTGTTATTGAAGAATTAAAATGGCTTAAAAAAACAACAGGCTTGAAAAGTGTTCTGTTTTTTGATGATTTAATTGGCCTTCAAAAGGGAAATTTCGAAAAAATATGTGAACTTATGATAAAAGAAAATCTAAAATTAAAATGGGTAGCTTGCACAAGAGCAAATCTTTTAAATGAAGAGATGCTTAAATTAATGAAAAAAGCAGGTTGTGTTGAAATTCCTATTGGTATAGAATCGGGTTCTGAAAAAATTTTAAAAATGACAAATAAGGGAATCTCTCTTGATGACATAAGAAAAGCTGCAAAATTGCTTCATAAAGTAGGAATCCTTTTCTATGGAATGGCAATTATTGGTCTACCGGGCGAAACTCGGGAAACAATAGAAGAGACAATAAAATTTATAAAGGAAATAGACCCTTTTTATACCCAATTTTGTTTTGCTACACCTTTTCCAAATACCGAGATTTATAGATATTATAAAGAACATAATTTCCTTTTAACAGAAGATTGGAGTAAATATAGTCCACTGGCACCTGTCCCTGTTATTAGGACAGAAGCACTTTCAGCAGAAGAATTAATGGAACTCAGAAATTATATGTATCGCAAATTAGTTTTACGGCCAGCATATTTATTAAAAAAGATTAGGCCATTTAATTGGAATTGGAATATTAAAGGATTTATAAAAATAATGGCTATAATCTGGCGTATTTTCAAACACAAAATGCTGAGATAAAGAGGCTTAAGAGGTATGCAAAATTCAAAGCTTACCACCATTATTTTATCATCATTGCCAAGAAATTCAGGATGTTTTTTACGCGCAAAGTACCTTGGAAAAGCTTTGGCTAAAAATGGCTTGAATGTAAAAGTGGTAATCCCGCCCGCTGCAATGCCATTTATGCTTGATTTTGTAGTTACATTTTTCTTGAACCTCTTGTATATTTTTAAATATAAATTTAAAATTGCAATAGCAATAAAACCTTATCCCAATACGCTTGTGCCTTTGCTAATAAAAAGAATATTTACAGATATAAAAATATGTGTTGATATTGATGATATAGATTTTGGGTATAGAAAAGGAATAATAAATACTATTTCAAGAATTATTCAAAAACCATTTCCTAAATATTTTGATATAGTAACATACCATAATCCAATGCTAAAAGATTTTATAATAAATGAATACAATGTGAACGAAAAAAAACTTTCACAATTACCACAAGGAGTGGATTTTGATATATATAATTATAAGACAAAGATTAAAAATTTTAAAAAAGAATTACTAAAAAAACTGGGAATTAATTCTAAAACCAAAATAATAATTTACACTGCTCATCTTAACATAGCAGCTGATTTAGATATTATACTTGATAATATAAATAATTTGCTTGAAAAAAGAAATTATTTTTTAATAATAGCAGGCGGTGGTCCAATGCTCAATTTTTATAAAGGATATGCAAAGAAAAGAAACATAAAAAAGATTTATTTTACTGGTTATCTTGTACCAGAAGAAATCGTAAAATACAGTATTATTGCTGATGTTGCAATAGTTTATTATAAAGATAAACCTGTAAATTATTACAGGTGTTCAATGAAGTTACGAGAATATCTGGCACTAAAAAAGAAAGTTGTAAGTAACGATGTGGGAGAATTGAAAAAATTTAAAAAGTATGTATATCAAAGTAAAAGTGACATAAATTCATTTATAAAAAAATTAGATTTTTTTTTAAGGAATAATTATTCAGATAAACGAGA
>CAZSCZ010000017.1:0-19499 GCA_964605455.1 uncultured Spirochaetia bacterium | reverse complement strand
TAACTTCGCCTGGGTTATTCTGGACGAATAGGTCATATTCAGTAAGCATAATGATGTTAATGATATTTTCAAGCAGAGAGGAGAGGGCATTTTTGTTAAAGAAGAAAGGTAATGATTAATTTTTTGTTTTAAATGGTCAATATCATAAAACATACAGCATCACCTGAAAATGAATTAAAATAAAGATAACAAAAAAATTGCATATCACATCCTTATACAAACTTTCCTTCACTCCACTGAAAAAATACAGAAATTTCTTGACTTCAAATTATATTTATATATACTATTCACAAATTCCATATTATTTAAAGGCACAATTTCAAATGCTGATATAATGAAAAAGGAGCAAAATAGAATGGGGAAAGTAGTAAAATTTGAAATCTTGAAAAAAATAATTGATGCACGTGCTAAAGAACTGGAATTTATAAAATATATAAAAAAGTTCAGAAATAAAACTATTGTTGTTAAATATGGTGGTAGTGCGTTAGAGGAGACAAAAAATATCTCGTATCTCATAGATGATATTATTTTTATGAAACAGCAAGGAATTGATGTTGTATTAATTCATGGTGGGGCGCGACAATTGAATAAATTGCTTAATGAACACAATATAAAATATGATGTAATAGATGGAATTAGGGTTACTACAAAGGAAATCCTTAAATACGCTATAATAGCTTTTAAAGAAATAAATAAAAAAATAATTGATGAAATCAATAAAAAAGGTAAAGGAGAAATAAAAGCAATTGGATTAAATGGACATGAGATACCTATAACTATTTCTACTTTTTTAAATAAAGAAAGATATCAGTTTGTTGGTCAAATAAAGCAAGTCAATATTGAATATCTGAAAGCATTAAGTAAAGAGTATATCCCTGTGCTCTCTTCATTAAGCCAAACAGAAGATAATCAGCCTTTGAATATAAATGCTGATATTAATGCTGCTGCTATAGCCCAAGAATTAAAGGCTGAAAAACTTATTATTATGACAGATACCCCAGGAATTATAGATGAAAATGGAAATTTAATCTCTTCAATTGATTATTTTACAATAAAGAAATTAATTAAAAATAAAGTTATATCTAAAGGAATGATACCTAAAGTTCAAGCTTCTATTTCTGCATTGGAAGGTGGAGTTAATAAAGTTCATATAATATCAGGAACAGAACCTCATTCTCTGGCAAAAGAAATATTTACTGATGAAGGAATAGGAACAGAAATAATAAAAAATTCTAATGCAGAAGTAATAAATTTATGAGGCACCTAAAAATATATGCTGATTATGATTAGCTACAAAATATTTCATCAAACAGTGTGATAATTAATTTTTAATTTTTTTGTTAACAATTCTTAAATAAAGTGAAATGGTATTTATATTATCTTGAAACTTTCCTTTATAAACACATTAAAGGTTCAGCACTTCTTGTAACATTATCAATAATTTTGATTCTCACTATCATTGCTATGGGATTTTTAAATTTAAATCTGTTTGAAATAAAATTTAATCTTAATTATGGCAATTATATCCAGGTAAAGTGGGCATCTTATGGTATGTGGCAAATGTTCTTTTATGATTTAAAAAATAATAAAATACCTCTGCAATATCTAAAAAAACGCACCTATATAAATAATGCAAATTGTGAACTTGAATTTATACCTGAAAACAATTTTGAGTTTATAATAAAAATCAAGGCAGAGAAAATGGGACAGAAATATAAATTTAAAAAGATTGTAAAATGTCTGAGTTTTACTTATTTTTCGCTACTTTATAATGATACTTTAAATATATATTCTCCTGATAAACAATTATTTATATCCGCACCTGTTTATGCCAGCAAAGATATAAATATTTATCTTACATAATAACCAGCAAATAAACTTTTATGCACAAAAAGATTATCCATACTTTCTTTATTCCAGAGAAAAAATAAATTTTTATCCACAGACAAAAAGTTCTGTTAAAATAGGTGTAATGACTGATAAGAAATGGCAAAAGTATACTGCTATTATTGAGAATGGAGAAAAAATTAGCAGTGATTATATAAACGAAAACTCATTTAAAATTGAATTACCACAATTAACTGAAATATATAAATCAAAACTTAAAGAGATTTCATCTAAAAATTATATTAATTCATATAAAAATAAGGAAACAATAAAAATTATCAATCCTCTGTTGCTTGAAAAGGAATTTATAGGGATAGGAGATAATTATTCTTATAAATTTGAATTGCCAGAAAAGAATAGGAAAACAGAGTATATATATTTTTATAAAACAAAAAACAGGCAAAAATTTCAAAAATTGAATATAATAAAATATATTGATTCTTATGGAATTGAGGGACATTTTAAGATTAAAGATGGGAAAATAGTACTTGAACAGAAAAGAGTTAAACTTGATGTTTCAAAATTCAAAATTGAGAAATTGAACAGATTTGTTTATGGTGATAAGAATTATGTTTATGCTTCAATTGACAGGAATATAAAAGAGATATATTTAAACGATGCAGAGATGGTTGAAGGCAGGGATATTGAAATAAACAGGAACAAACGAGAAATTTATTTTTACAATCCAGATTTTACAGGGATACTTGGCACAGGGAATGGAACAAAAAAAGAGTTTCCGCTCCCAGATAAGCATACAAATCCATTGATTATTTTTGTTGGAAATGAGCGGGAAGAAAATTTTACAGTAAAAGGAGATAAAATAATATTTGATAAACCAGTAGAATATGGCAAAAAGATTTATTATTACAAATATTTGCCAGAAATATATTTTACAAAAGAATTGCCTGATTATAATACAGGGATATTTATTGATAAAGAAATTAAGGCTATTGTGATTAATCTGGATAAGCTAAATTATAATAAGAATAATATAATTCTTTCTACAATGCCAGTTATAGTAAAAGGTAATGCTAAATATCCTGTTTCTATAATATCAACAAATGATATTTATCTTGAGACGATAAATAATAATCAAGGAGCAACTGTTTCAATTATAGGGAAATGTGTATGGATATTAGTGGGGAGCAGGAGCCAGATAAAGCTGGAAAATCTGTATATATTCACAGAATCAGACAATATATACATTCTTGATTGGGATAAAGGGAAAGAAATTATCATAAAAGGGGCAATAACATTTGGTAATAAATACAAGAATATGAAGGAGCCACTGAAACTGGAAAAAATTCCATCAGAATATTATCTATATTCAAACCAGAAATTATTTGATATAAAATATGAGTATGAAAGCAGGATAAAAGAAACAACAGATTGTTATATTCCGTATATAGTATTTGAAGAATAATTTTTTATGATTAAACTAATAACATTCGTTTTACTGTGCACAATTGCTGGTTATACTGACCTAAAGAAACTACAAATCCCGAACTGGATTACATTGCCCGGAATATTATTAGGACTTATTTTTTCAATAATATATAAAGATATAACTCTAATAAATTCCATCACATCTTGTGCAGCAGGCGTTCTATTTTTTGGATTAATAGCAATTATAGGCAAAACCATTCTTAAGAAAGAAGCACTTGGCTTTGGAGATGTAAAACTTATCACAATGATTGGCACATTCTGGGGAATAGAAAAGATGATTTTTATAATATTTTATTCCACACTTGTTGCTTTATTATCAACAATTATACTTGTGATTTTAAAGAAACAAAAAATCCATTCCCCAATCCCTTATGGGTTTTATATATCAATTGTGAGTATTGTATATCTCTTAAAAGGTATTAGAGATTTACTTTTTACTTGACGAATGGTGGTTTATCTTATTTTTCCCTTGATTTTTTTGTTTAATCTATTAAATTCCTTTCAGTTATATTTTAAGTAAACACTTTGTAAAATATAATTGAATTATTATGGTTAAAATAGATGAGATAATAATTGGTGGTGATGAAGGACTTGTTTTTATTGGTGGTCCTTGTGTAATTGAGAATGAAAAAATTGTTTATGAAACAAGTGAAGCAATTAAAGATATATGTAATGAATTAAAAATCCCTTTTATATTTAAGAGTTCTTATGATAAAGCAAATCGCACTTCAATTAATTCTTACCGCGGACCAGGTCTTGAAGAGGGTTTAAAAATATTAAAGAAGTTAAAAAAAGATTTAAAAATTAAATTACTTATAGATGTCCATTGTAAATATGATGTTTTTAAAGTTGCAGAAGTGGCAGATATTATTCAAATACCAGCGTTTCTTTGTAGGCAGACTGATTTACTTTTAGCTGCAGGAAGAACTGGCAAACCGATAAATATAAAAAAAGGGCAATTTATTTCTCCACATAGTGTGAAATATATTTTTGAAAAAATAGAATCAACTGGAAACAAAAAAATAATGATAACAGAGCGTGGGACATCATTTGGGTATGGAAGACTTGTTGTAGATTTCACAGGGATTCCAATAATGAAAAGATTTGGGTATCCTGTAATTTTTGATGCTACCCATAGTGTTCAGATGCCATCTGTGGGTAGTAATATTACAGGTGGAGAACGCGAAGTTATACCTGTACTTGTTAATGCTGCGATTGCAGCTGGTGTTGATGCGCTGTTTATGGAAGTGCATCCTGAGCCAGAAAATGCATTGAGTGATTCTGCCAGTATGTTGCCACTTAATTCTTTAAAAAATGTTCTTACAAAGGCAAAAGAAATATATGAGGTGGTAAGAAAGAATGGGTGAAATATTAAAAACAGGTCTAAAAGCTATAGAGGATGAAATAGAGGCACTCAAAATTGTAAAGAAAAAACTTGGAAAAAATTTTGAGGATGCAGTGAATCTTATATATAATATTAAGGGAAAGGTAGTAGTTACAGGTATGGGAAAATCCGGTGTTATAGCAAAAAAAATTGCAGCTACACTTACAAGTACAGGGACACCTGCTTTCTATCTTAATCCTGCAGAAGGTAGTCATGGTGACTTAGGGATTATTCTCAGAGATGATATTGTAATTGCACTTTCTAAAAGTGGTGAAACTGATGAGATTGTGCGAATTTTACCATATCTTAAACGTTTTAGCATACCTCTTATTACAATAACTTCAAAACCCGATTCTATAATTGCAAAAAATAGTGATGTTATAATTAATATGGGAATAGAAGATGAAGCATGTCCATTAAATTTAGCTCCAACATCCAGTTCAACTGCACAGCTTGTAATTGGTGATGCTATTGCTATTGCTTTATTAAAACTCAGAAATTTTACAGAACAGGACTTTGCTTTGCTTCATCCAGGTGGACTTTTAAGTAAAAAACTTCTTAAAGTAAAAGACCTTATGCATACAGGAGATGAACTCCCCCTGGTTCAAGAGAATGCTACAATGAAAGAAGTTATTACAACTATAATTGATAAAAGATTGGGCGTAGCAATTATTGTAAATAATAAGAATAAACTTGTAGGTATAATTGTTGATGGGGACCTGAAACGAATTTTGATGAAAACTGATTATATTATGGATAAAAAAGCTTCTGAATTTATGACAAGAAACCCTAAAACAATTGATGCTGAGGAACTTGTAGCAAAAGCATTAAAAATTATGGAAGGTAAAATCACTTCTTTAATAATCAAAAATGAGAATGATGAACCTATTGGGCTTTTGCATATTCACGATATTTTAAAGGCAGGGATATATTAGATAAAGATGAGAGATAATATTAAAGATAAATTGAGAAAAATTAAGGTTATTTTGCTGGATGTTGATGGTGTGCTTACTGATGGTGGAATATATTATACTAACGAAGGTGTTGAAATAAAAAAATTTAATATAAAAGATGGTTCTGGGGTAAAAATGGCAATTGGAGTTGGTTATAAATTTGCTATTGTTACAGGAAGAGTTTCAAATATTGTGCTTAAAAGAGCAAATGAACTTGGTATTGATAACATATATCAAGGTGTAAGAGAGAAACATATTTTAATAGATGAGATAAAGAAACAATTTAATGTGGATGAGGAAGAGATTGCTTTTATAGCAGATGATATAATTGACCTTAAACTTTTCAAAAGAGTGGGGGTTCGTGTAGCTGTAGCAGATGCGCATAAAATAATAAAAAGATATGCACATATTATTACTACTGCTTCAGGAGGAAACGGTGCTGTGAGGGAGTTTATTGATATGCTTTTGAGAGCAAATGGGTTATGGGAAAAAGCTATAGAACAATATTTATAATTCTATTTCTTATTATATTTTGCCTGTGTAAAAGTAAATCGGGACAAAAGTTGTCCCAAAAAGTTATGGCTAAAAAAATTCCAGATGTAATATTATACGATTTTTCGTATGAATTTACAAATAAGGACCAACCTGTATGGATTTTATATTCAAAAAAAGCAGAGGTCTTTAAAGATGATGATATAATAAAAGTGGATGGGGTTCACTTATTGTTTTATAAAAATGGTAAGCAGGACTCTATTTTAGATTCCAAATTTGGCGAAGTTAGAGAGAGAGAAAAAATTCTTTCAGCAATAAGCAATGTTGTGCTTAAGACTTCTGATGGCTCCATACTTTATACTGAGATTCTTCATTGGGACGATAATATTTCAAGACTTTATACTGATGAATATATAAAAATTGTACGTCCAAATGGCGATATAATAGAAGGAATAGGAATGGAAGCAGATAACAATCTTGAAAAGCTTATAATTAAACGACGAGTTAAAGGTGTTATATATGAAAAAAAGTAGGAGTTTAAAATTATATTTTGCTATATTTTTGTTTTTAAGTTTATGGTGGTGGAATATTTTAATTTCATACCTTTTTTCACAAAAGGTTGAGCCGATAAAATTTGAAGCTAATAGAGTAGAATATGTATTTAAAAAAGGGAAAGAAAAAACTATCTGCAAGGGTAATGCAAAAATTTGGCGCAGTGATTTTATTTTAAAAGCAAGACTTATAAAAATCTATGGTAAAAAAAATGATTATGCACAAGCATTCAGAAATGTGAAAATTGTAAGCCCAAAAGATAATGCCATTATTACTGGTGATTACGCTGAATATGATAATATTAGAGGATATGCAAAAGTTTTTAAAAATCCTGTGCTTGTTGTAACAAACAGGAAATTAAGAATTGAAAGTGCAGTTATGGAAAATTATATTCAGGAGAATAAAGCTATTGCTTTAGGTGATGTTAGAATTTATCAAACCAATTACACTGCTTTTTGCGAAAAGGGTATATATTATAAAGATAAGGATAAAATAGA
This sequence comes from uncultured Spirochaetia bacterium, assembly GCA_964605455.1. Lineage (GTDB taxonomy): Bacteria > Spirochaetota > JAHITG01 > JAHITG01 > JAFGFC01 > CAZSCZ01. The sequence goes on along the minus strand of CAZSCZ010000017.1, from coordinate 12,288 downwards.
ATTAATAGGTAATCCTATTGTATATTATGGAAAAGATGTTTTTAAAAGCAGAAAAATATTTGTTTACATTAAACAAAAAAAAGTTAAATTATATGGTGATGTTGAAGCCAAAATAATGCCTAAGAGTGCCAAGCAACAAATAAAGGAGCAACAAGATGAGCAGGCTAAGCGTAAGAAATTTAAAGAAAGTTTATAGAAAAAGATTTGTAGTAAATGATGTATCGCTTTATATAGATGAAGGAGAAGTTGTTGGACTTTTAGGTCCTAATGGTGCAGGGAAAACCACAACTTTTTATATGATTATGGGGCTGGTGAAACCTTTTGCAGGTGAAATTTATCTTGATGATATGAATATAACAGGACTCCCAATGTATAAAAGAGCAAGAGAGGGGATTACCTACCTTGCGCAAGAACCATCTGTTTTTAGAAAACTTACAGTAGAAGAAAATTTGCTCGCAATTTTACAGATGTTTAATATAGGAAAAAAAGAAATGGAAAAAAAGAAAAATCAGTTACTGAAAGAGCTGGGTATTACAAAATTAGCCAAGCAGAAAGCATATACATTATCAGGTGGAGAAAGAAGACGAACAGAAATAGCACGGGCACTTGTTACTGAACCTAAATTCCTCCTTCTTGATGAGCCTTTTGCAGGTATTGATCCTAAAGCTGTAGCTGAAATTCAAAATATGGTAATGAATTTGAAAAAAAGAGGTATTGGAATTTTAATTACAGACCATAATGTGCGCGAAACTTTAAGCATAACAGATAGAGCATATATTATATATGAAGGAAAAATTCTTATCTCAGGCACTGCAGATGAATTAATAAACGATAAAAAGACACGTGAGACATATCTTGGAGAAAAATTTCGTATGTAGGTTGTAAGAATATGCAACAACAAAGTTTAGACATATTACAACAACAAAAACTCTTAATGACACCGTACCTACACAGAATTATTGAGATTTTACAATTACCTCTTATTGACCTTGAGCAACGAATCTATGATGAGTTAGCAGAAAATCCTATGCTTGAAGCTGAAGTTGAAGCTGTTAAAGACTCTACTGATAAATTTGATGATGTGGAACTTACTCGTGAAGAAGACTTAATAAAGTATTTTGAAGATACAAGTGATGTAGGATATTATACTTCGTATCAATATGATGGAGAGAAGGAAAAGAAGCATAATATAATAGAAGAAGTTTTAACTCGTCCACCTACACTTCAAGAACATCTTATATGGCAATTACGATTAAACACATTCTCTGAGGAAGATTTTAAAATAGGTGAAAGGATTATAAGTAATACAGATAATCGTGGATATCTTATAACACCAATTGAAGAGATTGCTAAAGGTATGTCTCTCCCAGTAGAAAAAGTTAAAGCTGTATTAAAAATAATTCAAACATTTGAGCCTTATGGTGTAGGAGCAAGAGATTTAAGAGAGTGTCTTATGATTCAACTTAAATTTTTTCCTGAAAAAGACCCCTGGGCTTCTGTAATAGTTGAGAAATATTTTGATTTACTTTCTAAACATAATTTTGCTGCTATTGCGAAAAAATTAGGTGTGCCACTAAATGTAGTAGAAAATTCAATAAAAATTATAAAAAAACTCAATCCGTATCCAGGTGAAGAATATGATTCCAGAAAAACTGAATATGTTGTGCCTGATGTTATGGTTGAAAAAGTTCAAGGAAAATATATAATTATTCTTAATGATGAATGGATCCCTAAATTAAGAATCAATCAAAGGTATAAAGCAATGCTTAAAAGTAAAAATGTGAGTAACAAGATAAAAAAATACTTGAGAGAGAAATTTATTCAAGCAGTATGGTTTTTGAAAAGTATTGAACAAAGACGCACCACAATTTATAAAGTAACAGAAGCTATACTTGCGATGCAATATGAGTTTTTTGAAAAAGGACCACAAGAAATTAAACCACTTATATTAAAGGATATTGCTGATAGAATAGGTGTTCATGAATCTACTGTTAGTAGAGTTACTTCAAATAAATATATTCAGACACCTTGGGGAGTCTATGAATTAAAATATTTCTTCTCTTCATCTCTTAAAACCACAGAAGATAAAGAAGATGTCTCATCTAAGAAAGTGATGGATATGATAAAAAATATTGTTGCAGCAGAAGATAAACAGAAACCATATTCAGATGAGCAGATAGCAGACATACTAAAGAAAAAAGGAATAGTCATCTCCAGAAGAACAGTTACTAAATATCGTAAGAAATTAAAAATCTTACCATCAAATTTAAGACGAGAAAAATGATTTTAACAATAGGAGGAGATAAATATGCAGATAAATATAACAGGAAAAGATATTAAAATTACAACTAATGTAAGAGATTTTATTAATAAAAAAGTTCAGAAAGTTTTAAAAGATTTTGAACAACCAATAGATTGTAATGTAATTTTAACAAGAGAGAAAAGGAAAATATTTGCAGAAATTACTATGCAGGGGGATAATGGAAAATTTTATTTTAAAAAATCAGCGGGGGATATTTATTCAGCTGTAGAGAATGTTGTCCATTCAGCTGATCTAAGTATCAAGAAATTTAAAGATAAACAAAAAGATAAAAAATGGAAGATGCGAAAAAAACGAACAGTTATATATGGTAAAGAGCGTATCCAAATTGTTGATTATAAAATTGACGAGCTTAAGCCTATGTCACCTGAAGAGTCGTTCCTTCAAATGAAATATTTAAAGAAGAATTTTATAGTATTTGTCAATGCCAAAACTGACAAGGCAAATATTATGTATAAAGAAAATAGGGATTTAGTTCTGTTAAAGCCTGTTTCAAAAATTAAGTTTTTTTTGGGACTATATAAGTTGCCATTTGAAAAGTGGTATATTGAGTATAAAGCTAATAAAATAAAAATTAAACAGAAAGAAAAACTTGACCTTCAAATAATGAATGAAAAAGAAGTTGTTGAAAATTTAAAAGAAAAGAATAAATTTATGATTTTTAGAGATAAAAGAAGTAATAGAGTTACTATTATGTTTTGGGCAGGAAAAAATAAAATAGGAAGATATATAATATAATTATGGAAAGTATGGAAAAAAAAGAAATTACAGTTAAAGAGATTATAGAGATTGGGAATAGAGATTATAACCTTAAGTTGAAGGTAAAAGGAGGTAAAAGTGGATTGTCTAATCGTGTATCAAGTACTTTAATAAATAGACCAGGCTTAACACTTTCAGGATATTTTAAAGATTTTGCATATGATAGAATTCAAATATTTGGACGCGGAGAAAGTGGTTATATTAAAGAAATTTTTAAATCAAAAAAGAATGAAATTTTTACTAAGTTTTTTTCTTATAAGATTCCGTGTTGTATATTTTCGTATAATCAGAATCCTGATAAAAGGTTGTGTAATATTGCAGATAAAAATAGCATTCCATTGCTTGTTTGTAGTTTACCAACAGGAGAACTTATAGAATCACTTACACATCTACTTTTGGAATATCTTTCTCCATATAAAATTTTTCACGGTGTCCTTATTGAGATATTAGGAATGGGGGTACTGATCCTTGGAAAAAGTGGTGTTGGAAAAAGTGAATGTGCTCTTGAGTTAATATCTAAAGGACATAGACTTATAGCAGATGATGTAGTGCTTGTGAAAAAATATGAAGGGTCTATACTTTCAGGTTCAGGAATAGGACCTACTCAGCATTATATGGAAATAAGAGGATTGGGAATTATTGATATAAAAAGTATCTTTGGTTCAGGTTCTGTTAGAGAAAGAAAAATAATTGATATGGTTGTTATGCTTGAAGAGTGGAACCCTAACAAGGAATATGATAGAATTGGGTTAGAAAAGAAATATTACAATATACTTGGTATCGAAGTGCCTTTATTAGTAATTCCTGTAAAGTCTGGGAGAAATATTCCTGTAATTATTGAAACTGCTGTAAAAAATGAAAGATTAAAGAAAATGGGAATTGTTGCTCCTTTTGAATTGGAAAAAAAACTTTTTAGCCAAAGAAAAAGAAGAAAATGAAAACAAATAAAACTATAATATTAATTATATCACATGGTTTTCTAGCTCAAGCACTTGTAGAAACAGTAGAACTTATTGTGGGGAAGCTATCTGATGTATTTTATATAAATTTTCCTAAAGAGAAAAATCTTTCATATCTTGAAAAAAATTTGGGAGAATTTGTAACAAGGCATAAAAAAAATAATATAATTATCTTTATTGATATATGTGGAGGAAGCTGTCTGAATGTTTGTTACAAATATTTAAATAGAAAAAACATTAGAATTTTCAGTGGAATAAATTTACCAATTTTACTTGAAACTGTTACAAATAAAGACTATTTATCCTTTTCTGAATTGATTAATAAAATAAAAGAAAAGATTTCAAGTGCAATGATAGATATAAACGAAAAAGCGGATGGGTATAAGATATAGAAAATGGGTTCAAATTTTATAGTAAGAATAGATGACAGATTGATTCATGGCCAAGTAATTACAGGCTGGGTAAAAGTATTAAATCTTAATAATATTATAGTAGCGAATGATAAGCTTGTAAAAGACAAATATAAAATTCAAGTTATTAAGCTTGCTGTTCCATCTGATATTCATTTAGAGTTTTTAACTATAAAGAACGCAGCAGAGATGATAAAACAGGGGAGATGGAAAAATTATCAAACAATATTGTTAGTTGAGTCACCAAAGGATGCATATAGACTTGTGAAGATGGGGTGCAGATTTAGTACAATAAATGTAGGAGGTCTCCATTATAAAGAAGGACGAGTTCAGCTCACATCTAATTTAGCTGTTGATGAGAATGATAGGCGATACCTTATAGAACTTGCTAAGATGGGTGTCCAACTTGAAGGAAGAGCATTGCCCTCTGATGAGGCTTATAATGTTATTAAAATTTTAAATACCCATAATAATAAAAATGGAATTTTATGAGATTTTAAAATTTAGTTTTTTGATTTCACTTGTAAATTTAGATGAGCGAAATCTTGGCAGCTTTACTATCTCAAGACCAATAATTTCAGGAGTAATATTTGGGCTTATCTTCAATAATATTTTTCTTGGACTTTATGTCGGCACAATAATAGAAATGTTTATTGTAAATCTTTTACCAGTTGGAAATTTTATTGCACCCAGTGGAGCTGTTATAACTGGTATTATTATTTATATTTCAAATTATTTTTATATGCATGAAATTGAATATATATTCCCAATAATACTACTTTACGGACTATCAGTTGGTCATATCTCTAAAAGAGTCTCTCGTATGCTTTGGGTATTTGATAATTCACTCGTGGAAAAATTTATTAATAAAGTTAAGAATGGAAAAATACATTTCGCTACCTTCAATTGGATAAGTTTAATTGTTTCTGTATTTGCATTTATGCTATTATGTTTCATAAGTATATTTTTCGGTATATTTATTATAAATTATATCTCAGAGTTTATTGTTAATAATTTTGTAACAAAAAATATATTAAAATTTATTTTTAAATATCTACCAATCTTCTCACTTGTTTATTTCTTGAATATATATGATGTCCCTTATAAATTATGGTTTATAGCTCTTGGCTTTTTAAGCGCTGCTATATTGAATTTATTTATATTAAATTCTGAAATAGTTTTTATTATTACTGTAGTGTTATTTATAACAATTATTTTCGCCTGGAATGTTATAACAGCGAAGTTAAAAATATGAAAATTAAAATTAATTATAAAGACTTTTTAACAGTTTACTTTAGAAGTTTCTTGTATCAAAATCTATTGAATACGAGAAATTTTCAAAATTTTGGTTTTATGTATGTTCTCTATCCTATAATAAAAAAATTTAGAATTAAAAAGAAATCAGTAATCCAAAGTCTTTTAAAAAATTTTGAATATTTTAATACAAATCCATATTTTGTTTCATTCGTATTTGGTGTAGCTTTAAATTTAATAGAAAGAAATGAAGAAGAGAAATTGAATAGATTTAAATTTGATATTATGAGTCCTCTTGCAGCGCTGGGTGATGCATTTGTGTGGGGTATAATGAGACCTTTTTTTGTGTTAATTTCCGCTGGCTTAATATTGTTAAATCAAATTTGGGCTTGGATAATTTTTCTGGTTGCCTATAACCTTATTTTAAATCTATTTTTTAGATTCTATGGTATTATAGCTGGATATAAATATGGAATAAATGTAACATTTAAACTTGCCAAGATGAATTTGCAAAATATTATACATAAACTAAAACAGATTTCACTTTTATTATGGGGTAGCTTGTTATATCTTATAATTGTTAATAAATATAAAATTATACCTAAAATCTCAAATATCTATTCTACAAGTTTAAATAATTTCTATATGATTGTTATTATAATTTTATTTATCTTTTTTTATAACTATATAGATAAAAAGTTTATACCAATTGTTACTTATATAATTTATATGATTATAATGATATTTGTTTATATAAGTTTCAAATGAAAGAGGGTGATAATAAATGAAACAGCGAGAAGTTGTAATAAAACACAAGACAGGACTTCATGCTAGACCAGCTTCTAATTTTGTTCAGGCTTCTCATAAATTTAAGTCAGATATAAAACTTATAAAAGATGGAATTGAAGTAAATGGTAAAAGTATTATGAGTGTGCTTACGCTTGCAGCTTCATTTAATTCAAGACTTCTTTTAGTTGTTGATGGTGAAGATGAAGAAAAAGCAATAGATGTATTATCTAAAATTTTGGAGGAGGGCGAATAATTATGAAATTAAGATATATAATTATATTAATTTTGCTATTTTTAATATTATCATCAGAAATTAAATCAGATGTGATAAAAAGGCAGGACCCATTTCTTGCTGGTGTTCTTTCTTGGTATATGGCTGGACTTGGACAAATTTATGCTGGTGAATATTTTAAAGGAGCAGTATTCTGGTGTATTGATTATACACTTTATATCTCTGCAATACTTACAGTTGCAGATATTAATTTTAGTTCTAATAAGGATATTGGATTTCAAATAAATATTAAGCCAAAAAAAGATATCTCTACTAAACAAAAGACAATAGCAATTTCTTTAGCTGCTGGATATGTGCTTTTTCATATATATAATGTTATTGATGCAATAAAAACAGTTAAACGAAATAATTTAAAAATTTTACATTCTCAAAATAAAAAAATTTCGTTTTATTTAGATTATAAAAATAATAAAAGTAATAACTACCTTTCAATAAATTACAAAATGTAGGGAAGGCTTAGTACTAATATGATGGACTTTATATTTCTTGTGGTAAATATAAATATACAAGGAGAAATGCTATGAGATGGTGTAAATATATTTTTATAATTTTTTTAAATTTAATATTACTAAATAATATTGTAGTTTCCTCGGAAGATTATGAATATTATGACGAAAAAGACCCGTTTATAGCGGGGCTCCTTTCTGCTACAATGATGGGACTTGGGCAATTCTACACAAAAGAGTATACCAAAGGTTCTATATTTGTGCTTACAGATTTTATCCAAAAAGGCACACTTATCTGGATGATTGTTGCTTTAAATGAAAAATATACTGATAAAGAAAAAGGAGACCAAGTTGTAGAATGGAGAGAAATTACTAATACTGATAAAACATTGATTATTGGTTATCTTGTTTTTTATTTCGGCTCTAAAATTTATTGTATAATTGATGCAGTTCATTCTGCAAATGTGTATAATAAAAATCTCCAAAAACAACGCCAGATTAAAACAACAGGTCTAAACTTAAATTTTAATATTAGTAATAAAAATATTGGTGCAACATATTTTAGGAGATTTTAATGAAATCTTTTAAATTGTTGGTAATATTAATAATCACGGTTGAACTTTGCAATTTTGTTTATGCACAAGAAATAAAAATGATAAAATTAAATACTAACGAAAATAGATTAACAATATTAGCTTCACTTGACACTCCAGTGCCAGATGAAATTATTGATTTACTTAAAAATGGAGTTAAAATTACAATAGTATATTATATTCAGATACTTGAGGAAAGACCCTTTTGGCTTATCTATGATAAAACTATTTATAAGAAAGATGTAGAAAAAATTGTTACATATAATATATGGGAGAAAACATTCTATCTTAAAGAGGGAAAAAATTTATATAAGATTAAAAATGTAGAAGAGTTACAAAGAAGATTGATGAATATAAATAATATTCGGCTTATTTCTTTAAAGCAAATTAAAAAGAAAAAAAATTTATATATAAGGGTAAAAGCAAAGTTGGAGTCTATCAAGCTTTTTCCACCATTAAGTTGGATATATGACCTTGTAATTACAAGAAGTTTTGAAACATCCTGGAAAATAAAAAAGATAAAATGAAAATCCCCTATAGATTAAAACAGATAATTTTCCATTTAACTATTATTCTTTTACTGATAGGCATAGAACTTATAATTATTACACGTTTTATAAATCTTTCTGTTGCTGATAAAAAATTTGCAATTATATTCTATTTTTTTGCTATTGCGCCTCTTGTTCTATTATATATCATAATAGTGATCTTGTCAAAACTATTTTCTGGCAGATACAGAATGCGAAAAGGTGGGAAATTCCAAGGTCGTTTGATTATCTCTTTTGCAATTATTTCTATAATACCACTTATACCTTTAATTTTTCTTACAAATAATCTTATAAATCAAACAATTGAAATATGGCTAACAAAATCTATAGAAGAAGCATTAGAATCGGGATTAAATCTTACAACTAATTTCTTGCACGAGTATAAAGATGATATAAGATTCTATTCACATATCCTAAGCAAAGAGAAACTTGTGCGATATAGTATAATATTTCAGTCTGACAGTAAAATGTATAAAAGGGGAATAGCATCACTCGTTAAAAAATATAAAATTGATTCTATTTTTATATTTGATAGAAATAAAAATTTGCTTATTGAATATCAGTATAAAATTTTACTTAAAAAGTTTTTTGATAATGTATTTTTCAATAATGCTCTTAAAGGAAAAGATATAGTAGAGCTTAAAAAAGAGAAGGGAGTGGAATATGTAATTGGATATTCACCAATATATAATGAGACTAAAACTGAGATAATAGGGGTTCTTGTTATTGCTAAAATTTTACCTACTGATTTTACTTTACAAGCAAACAATATAGCTTCTTCTTTACAAGCATACAAGCAGATGGAATTGTATAAGAAACCTATTGTAAAAGGCATAACTACTTTTACTGTAATAATAGTTGCTCTTTTTGTAATTCTTATAGCAATAATTGTTAGCTATTTTATATCAAAAGGAATATCAGAGCCGATAAGAATTTTACTTGACGGAACAAAAAATATTGCAGCAGGGAATCTTGATTTTGAAATAAAATATAAAGCAAAAGATGAGTTCAAGATTTTAATTAATGCATTCAATCAAATGACCAGGGACCTTAAGGCAAGTAAGCAGGCACTTTTTCATGCCCAGCGTATTGCTGCCTGGCGCGATATTGCAAGAAAAATTGCTCACGAGATTAAAAACCCACTTACCCCTATAAGACTTTCTGCAGAACGCCTTAAAAGAAAATATAATTCACCTGATTTTGAAAAAGTATTAAATAAATCAGTTGATACAATAATAAAAGAGGTTGATTCACTTAAAACACTTGTTACAGAGTTTTCTGAATTCGCAAGAATGCCTCAACTTAATCTAAGTGTTGTAAATTTAAATCATATAGTTATAGACACACTTAATATGTTTGAGGCTATCCCTAATGTTAAAATTATAACTGAGCTTGAAAAAGATATACCGCTTCTAAGTCTGGATAAGCAAAGAATAAAAGAAGTTATTATAAATCTCTTTAATAATAGTATTGATGCATTGAATGGAAAAAAAGATAGTATAATAAAAATACGGACATATTCACGAACAAATGTATTTGGTAAATTCGTATATCTTGAAATAGAAGATAATGGTGCAGGGATGGAAAAGGAGGTGCTTGATAAAATTTTTGACCCATATTTCACAACAAAGAAAAAAGGAACAGGACTTGGGCTTTCTATTGTGGAAAAAATTGTTACAGAACATCACGGAAAAGTTAAATGTGAGAGCAAAAAAGGAGAAGGCACAAAATTTATAATTGAATTTAATGCTTCAGCATAATTTAATTATATTATATTTCCATCATATCCCCTTCAAAGGAAAGGAGTTAATCTATTATGCTCAAAATTGAATTGAGTTCAATGGCTCTAACAAAGGAAAATTTTTTGAGTAAAATTAAAAATATTAAACCTTTTGTTGAAAAGCATAACTTTAAATTTGGTGTCCAGATTCATAATTCCATAAAAAAAGATTTTTATGAGCTTCTTGTAAAAGAATTAAAAGATTATGTAGAATTTACCGTTCATTCACCATTAATAACAAAGTACTTAATAAATCTTGCAGCAAGTGACTTTTATAACACTACTTTGAATACAGCAAAGGAAGCTGTTAATTATATAAAATTTTTTAATATAGATATATTTTTCTTTCATGGATTTTTTATGACAGAAGAACCAATTCTAAATGATATAAACAATTATCGTAAAATAATGATGAAGTATATCCCAGCTAAATATAGATTAAATAATTCTGTAATAATGAATCCTGAATATTTCAAAACAGAGGAGTATTTTAAGTTTCAAAACAGAGTTAAAGAAAATTTTAATAAACTAAAGAAAAATTATCCTGAATATAAGATAGCTCTGGAAAATGATTTTATAGGAGTAGGAAGTGGACTTCAAACACCACAACAAATTGTAAATACTGTTGATTCTCTCTGGTTTGATACAGGCCATCTGTGGTGTGCTTCTATCCTACACAAATTTGATTTCTATGAAGGTATTGACTATATAATTAAAAACAACATAAAAATTTTAGGAGTCCATATAAATCATAATTTAATGACAAAAAATACACCTCCAGAAAAACTTATAGATTCACATACACATTTATATATGCATTCAGAACAAAAATTAAAATCTGTAGTTAGAAAACTACGGGACTATGGAGTAAATATATTTACATTAGAAATTCTGGATGGTGATATAAAAGATGTTGAGATACTACTCTCCTGGCTTTTAGATTGATTAAAAAAACAACTATGGCACAAAATAACCAGAAATATCTTTACCATAAAATTTGTTGTAATTTACTTCAACATTAACAACGCACCAACTACCTGAAAGCTTCCTTTGTTTCACTGTTGAATACACTATTAGATATTGGTTCATTGGAAATTTCAAAATATCTCTTCTAATATTTTTTAATCTCTTTATATCTTTAAAATAATTATAATATTTACCACCTGTCTCTTTTGCAAATTCCTTTAGTGCTTTTTGATTCTTTTTTGTGAAATTTATTATAAAAACAGGTGTATGATTGTTTTTGGCGTAATTTTTACATACTTCAAATTCATATTTTTGAAAATTTTTTTCAATATCAAAATCACCTGTTGTAAAAAATATTAATGCCTTTCTTGAAAGCTTATTCATTAACTCTGTGATGCTTTCATATAATGGATAAGAGAAATCTCTTATATAATGATAATTATTTTCAGATAATGCTTCAAGAATTCGTAATTTGCTATAATCATAATTAAGTCCTGTCCATTTAACTTTATGAAAATTTACGACTTTAACAACATCTTTTGTTTTCAATATATCTTTTAAAAAGAGTTCTGCTGCTTTTTTGACCTCTTCTTCATATTCTTCCATTTTTAAAGATTTCTCAACAAGAAAAATAGTGGTGATTTTATTTTCGTCATAAATTTTATCATATATATCAATAGGAACAATTCTTACACCAAGTTCTTTTACATTAAAATTTTCTCTGGTAAGCCCAACTACAGGAGTGCCATCTTTTCTATATACACTTACATATACAGTAACATTCGGATAACGAGTAGTATCAATTATTTCTATATCAACATCAAGGTTTACATACTTATATCTTTCAGGCACAAAAACTTCAACAGTATTTTTATACATATCAGAAATATAGAGTATATCATCTCTTGAAAGAAATATGTCTGAAACATAGAGAAATTTATTTTTATTATAATTCCATCTTTGAAGATTAAACCAGTTCCCTTTTTCCAAATCAAAGATAAAACTTCCAGCTGGTCCATCTGCAATTAAAAAAAAGTTATGCATAATATGAATATTTCTCGGCCCAGTAAACTTTTTCTCAGGAAAATATTCTATAAAATTACCATCAGGGTCAAATTTTTGAATTTTTTTTGTAGCATAATCAGAAACAGATATAAAAACATTCTTATCCA
>CAZSCZ010000016.1:0-19602 GCA_964605455.1 uncultured Spirochaetia bacterium | reverse complement strand
AGGTGGAATGAAAGGAGCAGTAATAGGGCCTGAAAACTCTCCTGCCTTTGCTTCTTCTTGGGTATCTTCTCCCACAGTAATAAAAGAGGGCTCAATGTATAAGATGTGGTTTCGAGGTGATGATGGTTCAGCGGGGCGTATAGGTTATGCCTATTCTTATGATGGCACAAACTGGACTGTAGTATCAAATAAATCTGGCACAGAAGGCTGTGTGTTAGATAAAGGATACCCTGCCTTTGCTTCTTCTTGGGTATCTTCTCCCACAGTAATAAAAGAGAGCTTAATGTATAAAATGTGGTTTTCTGGTTGGGATGGTTCAAACATTCGCATAGGTTATGGCATCATTACATTTAATCAATCCGGTTATTTTATATCCAGAATTATTGATATAGGGTTTGTTGTTAATCTTGATAAAATCTATTTTTATGGTAATGTTAAGTCAGATACTTATATAAAGTTTCAGATAAGAGCTGGAAGAACTATTTCTGAACTAAACTCATCTCATTTTACAGGTCCAGGAAATGCAACTGATACCTACTATACTTATAATGGCCAGGATCTTGATAATATAACAAATGTCCGTTACATTCAATATAAAGCTTATTTAGTTACAGATAATAATTATTATTCACCCGAATTAAGTAAAGTGAAATTTACATATACATTACTTTATGAAATGGACGGAGAAGGATTAAGCATTGATGATATAGTATTAGTGCCAAATCTATTTAATCCATATAAATACGAAAAGTGTTATCTTACATTTTTCAATTGTCCTGATGATACAAAGATAAGAATATACAATATTGTTGGCAAAAAGGAGAGGGAGTTAAAGAATCCAGATAGAGAGCACAAGATAATATGGTATGCTACTGATAGCTCAGGCAAGCCGTTGCCAAGCGGGGTATATATAGCAGTAGCAGAAGACAGCAAAGGCAATGTAAAATATATAAAATTTATAATCCAACGCTAAAAGAGGGACGGTGCAAAACTTTATTAATTTTATAATTTTACTACATAAATCTTCCAAAAATAAAGTTTATCCCATCTTTACGAGCCTTTATAAACAAAAACTTAAGGAATGCGCCCAAAATTTCCCCTGTCCCAATTTTTTCTTTTTTTACTACACTACACTTTGCCCCTTTCTTTAGCACTTAGCACTGAAAACTGTGCACAAAGTTACAAAGTTAACAAAGTTGTGCACCGTCCCTTCTTCGTTAGGTTATAATTGCAAAGGCGATTGCTAAATCTTTTGTGTCAGAAATTGAAACTAAAACTTTTTTTGCATTAAGTTTTCTTAGAGTATTTTCTGCTGAATTGTATAATTTAACATACGGAGCGCCATTAGAATTATTTAACACTTCAATATCTTTCCATCTAATTTTACCAATACCCGTGCCCAACGCTTTCGCTACAGCCTCTTTTGCAGCAAATTTTGCAGCAAATTTTTTATATGAATTTTTAAATAAATAACAGTAACTTCTCTCTTTTTCAGTAAATACTTTATTTATAAATTTCTCATTATACTTTTTAAATGTATTTTTTATTCTTGTAATCTCAATTATATCCACACCAATTCCATACATAAAGTCACCTAATTAACGAAGACCATTGTCCTATAACCAAATGGTTATAAACTTTAAGTTACAACAAGAAACATCTATAGCTTATTATTACTTATAGTTTTATTTATTCGGCTTAATATCATTATTGTTTTCATTTCTTCAACTGCCTGTTTTAGACCAACAAAAACAGCGCGTGAGATTATGCTATGACCTATATTTAATTCTTCAATTTCCTGTATTGCAGATATAAGATGCACATTGTAATAAGTAAGTCCATGTCCTGCTGCCACTTTAAATCCAAGTTGAGTTGCAAATCGCGCTGATTCTTTTATTTTTTTAAGTTCATCATAATATTTATCTTTCTTGAATAGATTTGCGTACCTACCAGTATGTAGTTCTATAACAGTTGCGCCTGTTTGTTTTGCCTTTTCTATCTGATTTTCATCAGGGTCAATAAAAATACTCACCTCAATTCCTGCCTCTTTAAGATTTGTTACCACATCTTTAACTTTATCAAAATTTTTAATAACATCTAAGCCGCCTTCAGTAGTCACTTCTTCTCTTTTTTCAGGAACAAGTGTAGCTATATCTGGTTTTACCTTTAGAGCACATTTCACAATATCTTCATTAACAGACATTTCAAGATTAAATTTAGTAGTAATAGTTTTGCGAAGAAGTTTTATATCGTTATCAGTAATATGACGCCTATCCTCTCGTAAGTGAGAAACTATACTATTAGCACCACCCATTTCAGCCACACCTGCTGCAACAACAGGTTCAGGTTCATCTGTTCGTCTCGCATTCCTTATTGTTGCAATATGATCAATATTTACACCTAATTTAATCATTTTTCCTTCTCCTTTACTTTTAATTCTATTTTAGATGGTTTAATGTAAATAATAGAACAATTTTTAGGAAGCCGCGCTTTTATAGGTTTCTCATACTTCCCATCATCATCAATATCAGCAGCATTAATGTATAAAAAATTTTTATTCTTTTCAAGAAATTTTAATTTGCTAAGAGGTCCATACACTTTTGCATCTGCTATAAGTTCTTCTGCATTTCTTACATAAAGATCCCTGCTCAGTCCATTAATTTCTATTTTTATATTTTTATACACCTTTGTTTTAAAATCCTTGACAATTTTTATTGTTACTTGCGCAGTTTTATAATCCACAGGCAATATAAATTCATTTGGCATATCAAATTCTACTTCTTTATAAATTGAACCTGATACCCCGCCTATATCAATAGGTTTAGTTCTTATAACATCAATAGATTCTATAAAAGATTGTGGTCCTTTAATTACTATCTTTTCTGGTGTAATTACTTCCCCGGTTTTAATATAGCCATCAGCAGGAGAATTTATTATAGTTGGACTTACAGGCACTTCTTTATGAGCCAAATTATCAAGATATATTTCTACATTCTGTGGTTCAATTTTTACAATTTTAAATTTTCTCATACCTTTAGGAGTTTTAATTGTTACAGGAAGAATATTTTTTCCCAATGAAGCGTTTTTAAGGTCAATATATGCATTAAAATCGCGAGATGAGAGAGTCTGAATTACTGTTTCTCGTCCCTTTATCTTTAAAAGCACAATATTTTTATATTGAGAAGCAATGGCTGTTCCTGCTGGGATGTTTTTTAATTTCAATGGCACAGTAATATACTTCTCTGGTTTATTCCTTTCACCAACATATAACCACAATATTATCGCAAGAAACAAACATATAACTTTTTCAATCCATCTGTGCTTTAATTTTTTAATTAATTTCTTCATAAGGTTTATTCACTCATCAATTTGTTTAACTCATTTTTAAGAGAATTTTCGTCATAATTAGATTTTAAAACACTTTGAACAGCAACTGAAATTATTCCTGTCTCTTCTGATATTACAATAATAACTGCGTCAGAGTCTTCACTTAAACCAAGTGCAGCTCTATGCCTTGTTCCATATCGTCTACCTGTGATAGTTTCACTTAAAGGTAAAAAACAAGATGCAGCTGTTATTCTATCTCCATCCACAATTATTGCGCCATCATGTAAGGGATTGTTTTTGTAAAAAATAGAAATTATAAGGTCAGATGAAAGAACTGCATCTATTCTTACACCTGTGTTTTCTATGTTCCTAAGTCCTGTCTTCCTTTTTAATACAATTAATCCACCAATTTTTTCCTTTGACATAAATTTAACAGCTTTTATAATTTCATTTATAACTTGAAAATCTCCCTTTGCACTAAATCCCCAGAATCTATTTTCACCAACTCGCATAAGCACACGCCTTATTTCTGGATGAAACACTACTATGAAAGCAATTACTCCGTAAGATATTACGAGCTTTAAAAGTAAATTTAATGTATCAAGATGCAAAATATTTGAAAAAAGATATGCTATAATTATTACCAGTAATCCTTTTAAAGCAAGATATGCCCTGGTTTCAGCAATTATTGTATATGTCCGATATAATAAATATGCAACAGCAAGAACATCAACTATAGGCAAAACATATGTTTTTAATATTTCTCCAATCTCTGCCAAATTCAATTAATATACTCCCTTTTCCTTATGAAAATGCAATAATTTAATTAATTTTTTATGTTCCATCACATCGTGAACCCTTATAATATTTGCACCATTTAAAATAGATATTCCATTAAGAATCAATGTGCCATAAAGTCGCTCTTCTGGTGGCTGATTCAAAATTTTTCCAATAAGCGACTTCCTTGAAAGACCTATAAGTATAGGTCGTTTAAATATTTTAAACTCTTTTATTTTATTGATAATTATATAATTATCTTCTATTCTTTTACCAAATCCAATTCCAGGGTCAATTATAATTTTATTAAAATCAATTCCATTTTCAAGTGCTATTTTTATACTTTTCTCTATATAATCTTTTATCTCAGTAATAAGGTCATTATACACAGGATTTATCTGCATTGTTTTTGGGGTCCCTTTTATGTGCATAATAACAACTCCAGCATTATGCTTCGCAATAATCTTTGCCATATTTTTATCAAATCTTAATCCAGATATATCATTTATAATATCTGCACCCTCACTTAAAGCCGCTTCTGCTGTTTCAGATTTATATGTATCAACTGAAATAGGTATTTTTATTTTGTTGCGTATTGCCTTTAATACAGGAATAACACGGTTAATTTCTTCTTTAGCAGATATTCTTTTAGCGCCAGGCCTTGTTGATTCGCCCCCAATATCTATTATATCAGCACCAGCATTTACCATATTTATAGCTTGCTTTATTGCTTTCTCTTTTTGTAAATATCTTCCCCCATCATAGAAAGAGTCAGGGGTGAGATTCAATATCCCCATAATATAAACTCTGTTTCTAAAATTAAATCTCTTTCGTTTTAATTTAAGCACAGGAATATTCTCTATTGAGACAAGTATATCTTTAATCTCTTTTGCAATAGATGTAATAGGTTTTATCTGATATTTTGCCTTATCTATAAAAAGATTTAAACTTTTCTTGGTGCCATATATAAGAATATTGGAGCTCCCATTGCTAAATTTAGCAACCTCTTTTGATACAGCAGCATCACCGCCACAAGTAAGCATCTCTTGTTTTATTATATTACATATATAATTAGGTATATCTTTAAAGTAAAGATAATATATTTTAGACTTATCTAATAAAAATTTTATTCCACGAGAGTCAACATTTATCTGATTTAATAAAAATTTTTTGAACTCTTTGTCTGAATCAAATTTTAAAACTCGTCCCATAAAACTTTATTTTGAAATCTTTTTCAAAATTTTGTATCATAAGCAATTCTTACAACTTTACTATAAATCTTCTGACTTTCTTCTACAGAGTTAATAAATATATATACTTCAAAATTGAAAGCAATTATTATAAAAAATAAAACAAGTTATCCTTTGAATCATTTTGCATTTCCTTTATTTTTTTAATTTCCTTTGGGCAAAAATTTCATATTTATTTCCATCAGTAATTACAGTAATATCTCCATAATAATCTGTGCGATAAATTTTAATTCCTCTTTCTTTATATCTGGCAATAGTGGAAGGTGAAGGATGCCCAAACTTATTATCTTTTCCTACGCTTATTATAGCAACTTCTGGGTTAACTGCATCAATAAAAGTATCAGATGAAGATGTGTCTGAACCATGATGAGGAACTTTTAAAATAGTAGCAGAGATGTTATAACCAGATTGAACTATTGCATATTCAGCTTCATTTTCAACATCTCCTGTAAAAAGGAAACTAATTTTTTTATAAATTATTTTTATTACAAGAGAATTGTCATTAGGATTATCCGAATACTGCCAACCTTTAGGTGGATGAACAACTGTAACTTTAAGCATAGGGTCCCATTTTAATTTAGATGGAGCATATGGAATTTGATATTTTATGTTCTTTTCACTTATAATTTCCAGACAATTCATATAAAGCTGAGTTGTATAAGGCATACCACAATCATAAACGTTTTTAATAGGCTCTTTTTTAAAAAGATAAATAAGCCCACCAATGTGATCATTATGAGGATGTGTCATAACAAGATAATCTATCTTTCTGATTTTATGTTTTTTCAGGTATGGAAATATTACCATTTTACCTGCATCAAATCGCATATATTCGCTACCACCAAGACCTGCATCTATAAGTGCAATTTTTCCAGAAGGTGTAATAATCAAGATGGAATCACCTTGCCATACATCAAAAAAAATTACTTTTAACAATGGAGCATAATAATTTACTTTTCCATTAAGCGATGCTTGAAGATAGATTGATGAAAGAAGAAAAAGAAGAGGAAAGAAAAATAGTATAATTATAAAAATTTTTACTTTTAAATTTTTCATTTTTTATAGACCTTTTTATAGCAACTTAACTTTTAAGCCATCATTGTGAATATTTAACAATTTATTACAGCAATGAAGATTGGACTGTCAAAATTTTAATTGTAGGAGCTTAATAAATCAGACCCCTACAATTTCTCTGCTTGTTTAACGAATTATCATAATTTATACTTAAAATTAAGTCGTCATTCCTCATTGCTGAATTTATTACAAAAAATTAATTAAAATTGTTTCTCAATATTTATACTTTACAGAAGAATCAAAAAATTTAAAAACTAAATACTGTGGAAATCAAATGAGACCCTTCTGTTACATCAAAAAAAGATTCATTATAGAATGCATAGTTAATTTTAGCAAAAGATAGAGATAACCCTACCCCACCGGTAAATTTTCCTTTAAGGAATCCGTATCGGATATCTAAAAAAGAAGTAAGTGAAATCTCTCCCCCAATATTTACATAAACATCATCACTCCCTGTTTCTTTCAAAAATGAGACTCCTGTCTTGAAACTACCTGTGAGACTTTTATAACTCACTGCTACTTGGAGCGAATTGTTTAATTTGTAGACTTTTTGGTCATTTTGCCATTTTATTATACCAGGAGAATTTTTTACACTTATACCAAGTTGAACAGGGAACGGTGGAGTGAAGAGGATCCCAATGTCAATTGCCCCACCATAAGCAGAGGTTTTCTCTATAAGTTCCTGAACAACTTTTGCATTAAAACCTAATTTTATCATATTTAGTGGAGCAGAATAACTAAATATAAAAGTATTTCCCATATAATAAAGGTCATCACCTCGTCGGTCATTTTCATCATAAGAGGTTATATCTCCTACATAAGAACATAACAAAGAAAATCCAATAGCTTTATCCATATTTTCTCCAATGGGTGTAGCAAAACTTAAAGATGAAAACAACCGATCAAAAGAGAATTTTGCTCCACTTAAAGATAGCTGAGATGTCTTTATCATACATAGACCTGCAGGATTCCAAAAAATACTTTCTATTGTCTCTCCGAAAGAAACAATCGTTCCACCTGTAGCAACACCATAAGCGTCAAATTGTGAATTTAAAAAGGGCGCAGATGATGAGCCTGCTTCACCACGAGTAAGAAATAATTCATCCTGTGAAGAATATAATATAGAAATAAACAAAATCCAAATTGCTACTATTAATATTATTCTTGCCTTCATAGCCATAACTCCTTCTTAATTATTAAAGTAATTAAATAAATTTTAAATATTAAAAACCAACTGCATAAAAATTATTTTACTAATATTTTTATCACCTTATAAACAGTATTGTTCGCCTCAACAATAATTTTACAAAAGTATAGTCCATTTGCAACTTTTTCTCCTATGTCATTTTCACCACCCCAGGGAATTTCAAATTCATCATTAGTACCAGGCGTAACAATGGCTCTTTCTAATTTCTTGGTCCATACTTTCTTCCCATTAAAATCAACAATCATAATAGAAATAACTACATCATTAAGAGCAACCTCACTTTTTATTTTAAATTTTATTTTTGTAACCTCTTTTTCATTATCAAATGGATTAGGATATGAATGTGCATTTACTATAGTAACTGTTTCATTTGTAGAATTTGCTGCTAAAACATAAGTTGAAATTTCTCCTGCTAAAATTAACAATGTCAAAATAAATATTATATAAAATCTTTTCAATTGTTTGCCCTCCTTTTTTTATTTATAAAAAATTTTTAGTCTTCTTTTTTCTTTTTTTTATCAGAACTTCTTGTAGAACTTATTGGTGGCATAACAGGTCCTGTGGCATAAGATTCCTCAATTATCTTTTTTGCCTCTTTTTTCTGCCCGCCTGTAATATTGATTTTACCCTGAACAACAACACCTTTATTTATATGAAGAATCGGAGTAGTAATATCACCCAAAATTCTTCCAGTTTCCAAAAGAACAACCTCTTCTGTAGCATTAATATTTCCAATTAAAGTGCCAGCAACAATTACTCGCCTAGCACTAATATTTGTCTTAACTTTGCCAGTTTCACCTATTACAATTTGGTTTTCTGTTTTTATCTCTCCTTCAAATTTGCCATTTATTTGAAGTGACCCTGAAATGTAAAACTTCCCTTCAAAAATAGAACCTTCTCCTATTATACTATTATGAACATCACTTTTAAGTGCCATACCTACAACTCCTTTTTATATAAAATTTAATTAAAAATAAATTACTACATTTTTATATAAAAGTCAACCCTGAAAAAGGGTATATCATAATATTTAATTTTTCTATATAAATCTTAATTATTTTTAATAATTTTGTCAATAAAAATTTACTTAATTTACACTAAAATTTTTATCCATATCCTATATAATATTTTACTTGCTCATACTATCTTGTTAATGCACATATAAGATAAAATTTGTTTTATATAATTTTTAATATAAAAACAATTATAGGATATTTTTTCAACAATCTTTATTTTAAACTTGACATTTGAAAATAAAAAATTTATGTTACAAAAGACTGGTGTTTGAGATAATATAGATACTATGTTCTTTGGAAATTTAAGAAGTTAGGGTATGGTTCCTGAAAAGGATTAAAAGGGAATCCGGTGAGAATCCGGAGCGGACCCGCCACTGTAAGTGGGAACGAAACCTGCAACAATGCCACTGGCTTTAAATTGCTGGGAAGGCGCAGGGAGTAGGTGTTTGCCCACAAGCCAGGAGACCTGCCGTATCCATTGAAATATCAATTCACCTCGTGGGATAGGTGAATTGATATAATAGAGGTGTTGAAGTAAG
The DNA here is from genome assembly GCA_964605455.1 of uncultured Spirochaetia bacterium. Classification (GTDB taxonomy): domain Bacteria; phylum Spirochaetota; class JAHITG01; order JAHITG01; family JAFGFC01; genus CAZSCZ01. The sequence continues at coordinate 10,412 of CAZSCZ010000016.1, read as the reverse complement.
ACGGGTGCAAACCCTCTATCCGGCTTTTGCCGGATAGAGGGTTTTTTTATCCTTACAATAGATAGCACAGAAATTCAAATAATACAGTGAACAAAGTGTGCCCTTCAGCCACACATCTACAGAATGTAGGTGTGAGGATGAGAATGAGCAAAAATAGAGGAGGTGCCTTTATGTATGTAAAAAAAAGGAATGGATCAATTGTAAAATTTAATCTTCAAAAAATTTCTACAGCAATGCAAAAAGCTTTTAATGCTACTCATACTACTTATAATCAAGAAATTCTTGACCTTCTTTCACTTAAAGTTGTAGCAGATTTTCAATCTAAAGTTAAAGATGATATTATTGATATAGAGGATATACAAGATAGTGTAGAAAGAATTCTTGAACTTGCTGGATTTACTGAAGTAGCCAAAGCATATATTCTATATCGGAAACAGCATGAAAAAATTCGGGAGCTTAAAAAAAGTATTAATGAATTCACTAAAATTGTAAATGAATATGTAAATCAACAGGACTGGCGAGTTAAAGAAAATAGCACTGTAAATTATTCAATTGGTGGACTTATTTTGTATAATAGCAATTGTATAACAGCAAATTATTGGCTTCAGGAGCTCTATGACAAAGAGATATCAGATGCACATAGAAATGGTGATATTCATATTCATGATTTAGGGATGCTTGCTCCTTATTGTGCTGGCTGGTCATTAGAGCAGCTAATTCGGGAAGGATTAAACGGCGTGCCTGGTAAAGTTGCGTCCGCACCTGCAAAACATCTTTCAACACTTATAAATCAGATGATAAATTTTTTGGGTATTCTCCAAAATGAATGGGCTGGCGCAATGGCATTTTCTTCTTTTGATACCTATCTCGCTCCATTTGTAAAAAATGATAACCTCTCTTATAAAGATGTTAAACAAGCAATCCAATCTTTTGTTTTTGGTGTGAATACACCAAGTCGTTGGGGATGTCAGCCTCCTTTTACAAATATAACTCTTGATTTTACTGTTACAAGCAAATTTAAAAATAAAAACGCAATAATAGATGGTAAAGAAGTAAATTTTACTTATGGTGAATGCCAGAAAGAAATGGATATGATAAACAAAGCTCTGTTGGAAGTTTATCTTGAAGGGGATGCAAATAGAAGGGGATTTCAATACCCAATACCTACATATAATATTACAAAAGAGTTTGACTGGAATAATCCCATTATACCATTGTTATTTGAATTAACAGCAAAATATGGCACACCTTATTTTCAAAACTTTGTTAATTCTGAATTAGAGCCTGATGATGTAAGAAGTATGTGTTGCAGACTTCAATTGGATAAACGCGAATTAAAAAGAAGAGGCGGTGGATTGTTCGGCTCAGATGAATTTACAGGCTCAATTGGTGTAGTAACAATAAATCTCCCACGAATTGCATACCTTTCAAATAATGAAAATGAATTTTTTGAAAGATTAACATACTTTATGGAAATTGCTAAAAGAAGCCTGGAAATTAAAAGAAGAATATTACAAAAATTATATGAAAAAGATTTCTTCCCTTATACAAAAAGATATTTAAAAAATTTTAATAATCATTTTTCTACAATTGGAATTGTAGGTGGTAATGAAGCAACACTAAATGCAAAATGGATAAAAGCACCTTTATATAATGAAAAAGCCCGAAGCTTTATAATAAACTTACTTAATTTTATGCGAAATAAATTAAAAGATTTTCAGGAAGAAACAGGAAATCTTTATAACCTTGAAGCAACACCAGCAGAATCAGCTGCTTATAGACTTGCAAAAATTGATAAAGAAAAATTTCCATTAATTAAAACAGCAGGGAAAAAGGTCCCTTATTATACAAATTCAACTCATCTCCCTGTTGATTATACTGATGATGTATTTGAAGCACTTGATTTACAGGAAGAATTACAAACAAAATATACTGGTGGCACAGTTTTTCATTGTTTTGTTGGCGAAAAAATAAGCGATTGGAAAGTTACAATGAATCTGGTTAAAAAAATTGTGGATAATTATAGACTCCCATATTTTACTATATCACCTACTTATTCTATCTGTCCAAACCATGGATATATATCTGGTGAAAAAGAAAGATGTCCTTATTGTAAAACAGAGACAGAAGTTTATTCCAGAATAACAGGTTATTATAGACCAATTAAAGCATGGAATGACGGTAAGCGAGAAGAATTTCTATTAAGAAAAGAATATCTAATTAATAGAGAAAAAATAGAAAAAACTAAGAGTAAGAAGAAAACTACTCAAGATAAATTGTATTTTATTAGTATTAATAATAAAAATTTGTAACTATAGAGCATACAATGAAATTCTTTGCTCATCACAAGATAAGCTTTGTTGATTATCCAGGAAAGATTGCAACTTTACTTTTTGTAAGTGGATGTAATTTAAATTGTAGGTATTGTTATAATCCAATTTTAAAAACGAAAAGAGAACATACTATTACAGAGGAGAAAATTTTGCATTTTCTTGAAAAAAGGGTAAATAAAATAGATGCAATTGCAATAACTGGTGGTGAACCTTCATTATATGAAGAAGAACTAAAAAATTTTTTTAGGAAATTAGAACTGAAATTTCCATATCTTTTAAAAAAAATTGATACAAATGGAACTAATCCAAATTTTATTGAAAATATGGCAGAATATGTAGATTTTATTTCAATGGATTTTAAGACACTTTATTACGAAAAATTTTTAGGTGTCCCTATAAAAACAATTTTAAGTTCAATAGAGAAAATAAAAAAATTGCCAGATTATGAAATAAGAATCACAGTTTATCCTGAATATATCTCAGTAAATGATTTCCAGGAAATAGCGAATCTTCTTAAAGGGGTAAAAAATATAGTAGTGCAACAATACAGAAGTATAAATAATATAAAGCCATATTCCAAAGAAATATTGAATGAATTTCAAAATATTTTAAGTCAATATGCAGAAAATGTTTCTATAAGGGGACTATAAGTGGGGACGGTGCACAACTTTATTAACTTTTTGTTAAAGAAATAGAAGATATATGGATTCCTGCTTTCGCAGGAATGAGATGTAAAGAGAGTGTCTGGTAATTTAAGTACCCCACACTTACAGGATGTAAGTGTGGGGCCACACCTACAAGATGTAGGTGTGAGGACGAAAATGAGTAAAATTTTGTGCCTTTTGAAAGTGGGTAAATTTAAAGTGTGTTATTTATAATTTTAGGTATGTTTTAAGTTATAATTTACGAACAGTCTAATTTAATGTTTAAGGAGGTGTTTCAATGAAACAATTAATGTTTCTTTTCCTCTGTTTTTTGCTAATTTTTTCTGTTTCTTTAAAAGCAGATGTTCAACAACTTGAACCTATTGTTGTAATGGCTACGAGAAATGATAGTATAATTGAGAATTATCCTGGTAGTGTCCAAGTTATAACCAGACAGGATATTGAGAATATGCCTGCTGATGATATTTCAGATTTGTTAAAAACAATTTCAGGTGTGGAAGTTTACAAAAGAGGCAATCAAAATTATGATATTGATTTGAGGGGTTTCAATAATGGTGGTGGAAACGGAACAAGAATGTTACTTCTTATTAATGGTATACCAGCCAAGAATGGCGATTCTGGTAGATTGGATTGGTACAATATCAGTATTGATGAGATTGAAAGAATAGAAATAATAAGGGGGAATGCTGGTGCTATTTATGGTGATGGTGCAATATCCGGTGTTATTAATATTATCACCAGTGATGAAAAATTATCTTCCAAATCTTCTTTTAAATTGAATTATGGAAACTATAATAAATCAGGTGCTTTTCTGGAGCTAACTCGTAAAATAATGAATGGATTTTATTCAATTAAGGCTGGTTATGAAACTTCAGATGGGTTTAGGGAAAAGGATGAATATGAAAAAAAGAATTTTAAATTCACTATAGCAAATTTTTACGATAATACTAAATTAAAAGCTAATGTAAGTTATGGATTAGGTAATCAAAGTTATCCAGGTGCGCTTAAAAAGGAAGAGATTCAAAAATATGGTGAAACTTATAAAGGCAAATATGTTACTGTGCAGGATTTTAAACTGTTAATTGTAAATGGTGAAATAAAACATTTCTATAATCCAACAACAGATTTAAATCTTTGTCTTGGATATAAAGATAGATACTATAGCTATGATAAAAATTATGGAGTGGTAAGTAAAAATAAAGTTTATAATCTATTTATTAAAATGCATAAACAAATACCTATAAAGGAAAATCTTTTAACAGATATTTTTTCTGGCATAGATTTAGCAGAAGAGAGTATCAGCAGTAAAGATGTTGAAGTAAACAACAAATCCGCCGGGTTTTATATTAATGAGAACTTTAATTTATTTAAACGAATAATAATAGCAGGAAGTTATAGATATGACCAACTTGAAAAATTATATGCCGGGAAATCAAAATATAAAAAACTATACAAAATGGATAGCTATAGCATAGGTGCCTTAGTAAAAATTTATAAGCTCAATAGTATATATATAAAACATTCAAAATCTTTTAGGACACCTACTCGCGATGAAATTGTAAAGTATGAAAATACTGGACCTCCATTATTTGCTATTACCAATATATCATTATATGATATTAAGCCAGAAAAAGCAGAAAACTACGAAATTGGAGCTCGAACAGATCCTTTGTATTTTATAAATTTTGATGTAAGTCTATTTTATATGAATGTTGAAAATGAAATTTTATTTAATGGTAGCAACAATACAAATTTTAAAGAAATTGCGCATAGAGGAATAGAATCTTTGCTGACAATAACACCTTTAAAACTGGCTAAGATTGATATTGGATATACATATCAGAATATATTTTTTGCTGAAGGAGTGTATAAAAATAAAATTGTGCCCCTTTCACCAAAGCATAGATTATCAACAGGAATTTCAATTTATCCAATTAAAGGTTTATCAATCTTACATCTTACAAGATGGAGAGATACCTGTTATGCAGCGAATGATTTAAATAATGAACTCCCAAAATTAAAAAGATATTCTGTAACTGATTTAAAGATGACTTACAAACAAGAAAAATTTAAATTTTCATTTAATGTATATAATTTGTATAATGAAAAATATTCAGAGTATGGAGCAGTTGGAGTAGATTTTTCAACATTTACGAAATATATCGGATATTATCCTTCTCCGCGACGAAATTATGAGCTAAGCGTAAGTTTATATTTCTAAGTTGAAATATTAAAGGGGGTATATGCCCCCCTTTTTCTTTTTCTATATTTTTGCTGTTTTGCGTAAATATCCTCTCATCTATCTTTTTATTAAACCGCTTTTGTATCGTGGAGTAATGTGGTGTTTTCTTTATGGGTATTATGGGTAGATGGGGGGACGGTGCACAACTTTGTTAATTTTATAATTTCGGCTAAAGCCCTGTTTTTACTGAACACTGAGAACTGTGCACAAAGTTACAAAGTTAATAAAGTTGTGCACCGTCCCCATAACTCTTAGTTTTTTTATTGTTTACTGATATAATAGATATATCCTACGCCACCTGCGGAGAAAATAAAATTAGGTAACCAAACAGCCACAAATTCATTTAATTTCCCTTCGCGTGCTACACTTTCACCTAATGTATATATTAAATAGTATAGAATTATAATCACAATACTTACACCAAGTGCAATACTTTTACCACTCCGTTTAGATACAATTCCTAAAGGAGCGCCTAAAAGAACAAAAGCAAGTGCTGCAAATGGAATTGAAAATCTTTTATGATATTCTACCCATAATTTATGGGACCTACGACCACCTTTTTCTGTGGCTCGAATCTCAGCAAGAATTTCCTTTGTGCTTTTCTCTCTTGTGCCTTTTTCTACTTCTGTAAAATAATGAATTATTTCTGTAAAATTTATAATCATTTTCTTAAATGGAATATTACTGAATTGCTCCAAATTGTTAACAGATGGCTGCTGAATATTTCCATCTTCAAGTTGAAGTCGCATTATATGAAGAATTTTATTCTTTGAAACTTTTTTCTCTGTACTCTCAATCCATCGCCCTTTCTTTGCAGTAATGATTTTGACACCACCAGTTTTCTCATTCCTTTCAAATATTACTATGCCATACATTATATCTCGTCTTTTATCAATTTTGTCTATACCAACTATTCTGTTCCCTATCCTTGTTAATGAATGCTCATCTACTTCTGCTAATGGCTTTTTTTGAACAATCTCTTTATATAATTGTTTGAATGCATAATTCCCTGTTGGTAAAACTGTATCATTAAATATACATCCAATGATACTTATGAAAAATGCAAGAATTATTACTGGTAAAAATATGTTAAAATAGTTTATTCCACAAGCACGCATTGCTATTATCTCAGAATCAGATGATAACCGACCAAATGCCATTAAAACTGCAACAAGGGTTGCCATTGGAATTACAATAGCAATTGTTGATGGTAATAGATAAAAAAACAATTTTAAAACTGTAAAAAAATCAACATTTTTTACAATTATTAAATCAACAAGTCTTAATATTGGATTTAAAATAAAGACAAATGTGAAAAACCCAAGCCCAACAAGAAAAGGGGGTAAAAGTTCTTTTGTTATATATTTATGAAGAATTCTCATCTATATTGATTTTATAGCAAAAGATGACACAAACATCCAAGCTTTTATAATAAAAAAAGCAACAAGAGCTATAATTGGTAAAATATAAAGTAAAAATGCAGTAGTCGTTTTTAACTCAAAAAGAATTTTTAAAACAATAATTTGAAGATAAATAACCCAAAATGTAAGAATAAGTCTTAATAAAAAGTATACACCTGACGGAGATAATGGATTTAAAAATAAAGCTAATACAGATAGTGCTGGTAAAAATACAAATGGAAAATATGTAAAACATATTAACTTAAACAAAAGATAGCCTCTATTTTTTGTTGGAAATTTAGAAAAATTTTTATCACCAATAAAACTCTCTACAAAATACCAGATTGCACAAATAAGTAATATATTACCAAAAAATCCAATTATATATGGTATAATATTTAATTCTAAAAAAAATGTGATTAATGAATCTTTTTTAAGAGCAATAGCTTTACCGATTAAATCAAAAATAAAAGCAATTGCGGCAGTTGCAAGTGCTATCCCCATATGTTCCTCTTCTTTTGCTCTTAAAAGATATAAAATTGCATTTTTAGGTCTTAATAAGAGATAGTAAAAAAATACAGGTGTATAGTTCATACTTCCATCTTTTAAATTAAGCATAATTTCTAATACCTAACTACTTTATATTAGACTGTTCGGAAATTATAATCTAAACCATAGCTAAAATTATAAATCACACCCTTTGAATTTACCCACTTTCAAAAGGCACCCCCCACACTTACATCCTGTAAGTGCGGGATGTGCCTTTTCCCACTCAAATTACCGAACACTTTTTTTTACTTTTAAATAAGTTTTTTTAATGTTAAACTTTTTACTAAATTTGCTGTAGATTTCTCAATTTTTTCGCTTAATTCATTTATAAAAGCATACTCTTTATCACTACCTGTTTTTAACTTCATTTCACCATAATTTCTTAAGTTTGTAATAATATCATAAACGCTTATTTTTTCAAGTGGTTTACCAGGAATATAATATGTATTTCCTTCTTTTCTAATTTCTATTACAAGTCTGGATTTCTCTAAAATTGATAATATCTCATTTACAAGTTTTACAGGAATATTCAGTTTTTCAGATATCATTTCATTTGTTAATAAGTTTTCACCTGTATCAAAACTTTTTGCTATAAGCATTATTATTCGCAGAGCAAATTTTTCTTTATCAGATATACTTATATTGATGCTTTCAGCTTCTTTTTGATATGTTTTAATATTTTGAACAGCAAAAGAGATTTCTGCCCCTAAAAGAACAATTATCCAGCTTATATAAAGCCATATCAAAAAAAGTGGAATTTGTGAGAAACTTCCATAAATCGCATTATATTTTGCTACACCTATTTGAAAATTGATATAGACCCATTGAACTAATTGCCATAATGTTCCACCAACAACACCGCCAACTAATGCTGAAGAAAATTTTACTTTGGTATTAGGCATAAAATAGTAGATAAAAGTTAGTGCAAGCCATACCATTATATAAGGTGTTAATTTCAAAACAGAAAGATAAATATTACTTAATACAGAAATACTTAAAATCTTTTTCATTATCATTGTGCTTTGTAATGAAGCAGTAGAGCTTATAGCAATTACTGTAAGGAAAGGATAGATTACAGCTACACTTAAGTAATCAGTAAATTTTCTTCCAAAAGACCTTGCCCTTTTTATTCCCCATATTGTATTAAAAGATTTTTCAATATTACTTAAAAGTGATATAACAGTAAATAAGAGAGTCCCAATACCTATAGCTCCCAGAGCTGTAACATTGGTATTATTTATGTATTCTATTATTTTGTTAACTACTTGAGTTTTACCTGCTGAAATTTTTAATAAAAAACCTCGGATATATTCTGTATTTTGAAATCCAAATCCTTTTGAAATAGAAAACGCAACAGCAAGTAAAGGAACAATTGAAAGTGTGGTAGTATAAGTTAAAGCTGAAGACCTTAAAAGACATTGGTCTTTTACAAATCCATAAAATACAAGATATGCCCCTTTTAGAAAATAAACTAATAATTTCTTTAATTTATTAATCTCAGAAAATTCAAGTTCCCATAGCTCATCTGTGAAAAATCTCAGTATTCTTTTAGCAAAATTAACTTTTTTTCTCATTTTTTATTTTATGATATTAATTACAAAAACTATCTTTTATGAAAATTTTTATAAGTAAGCATAAAATCCATAATTTTCTGAATCATATCCCTAAAATCTGCAAGACCTGTAGCTGGAATTTTAATAGTATTTCTCATAGCATTTCTTTTTTCAGTAATCTTGAGATATTCACCTTGCGGTGTAGTCTTTAAATCAAAGAAAAACATCTTTTGCTCAATAGGTAACTTTTGACTATAAATATCTTTCTCTTCCATAACCCACTTCCCTTTCTAATATTTTAACATTTAAAAATTTAATAAATAAAATTCAAATAGTCAACAAAAATTGTGGGTCGTGTGAAATTAATTTATAATTTTCACATAAAATTACAATTGTAAGGAACAGGCATACTTCTCCCATTACATCAATTCACAGTTTATTGGAAACAATACAAATAATTTTGGAACAACAATAAAAATTGAAATTGTTAAAAATATTATACATCCCGGTTATCTCGTTTCGTTGAAATATAATTTTAAATATTTCTTACTATATTAAGAGACAAATTTATCAGATTTTCAAATTGTTTAGAATTAATAATCCTAATTCCTTGTTTGATATTTATAAAAATAACTTAGAAAATTTGTTTGTAATAATCAAAATACCGATAAATATAAGCAAAGCACCAGATAAAATTTCTATTATTCGTAACATCTTTTTAAATTTTGTAATAAAATTTAAAAATCTTTCAAGAAATATTCCAGATAAAATAAACGGGACACCTAATCCTGCAGAATATATTAATAAGAGGAAAACACCTTTAACTAAAGTTTCTTCTTGTGATGCAAGTGCAAGAATTGAAGCAAGGATAGGTCCTATACACGGAGTCCAAGCAAATCCGAATGCTATCCCTATTATAAACGAACCAATAAATCCTGCTTTATGCTTTGCAACTTGAATACCTTTCTGATAGTACAAAAATTTTATTTTAATTATACCAGCGGTATGAAAACCAAATATTATAATAATTATCCCAAAAATATAATTAAGTATCTGCTGATTAATTATACTAATGACACCTCTTAAAATTACCTGCAGAAATATAAAAACACCTGTGAATCCAAGAATAAAAAATAAAGAATTTAAAACAGTTATTGTTGTAACACCTCTTTTATCTGCCATTTCTATTAGCTCTTTCGTTGTAATTCCAGTAATAAGGGAGATATACCCTGGTATAATAGGAAGCACACAAGGTGAAAGAAATGAAAGTATTCCTGCAGTAAATGCTGTAATTATTGTAATTTCCTCCAACATCTTACCTTCCCGTACAATTTTAACTTACAATATATGAATAATTATGTCAAGTTATCTTATCTATTTTACCTCTAAATACTTTTCTCTATATCATCCCAATTTAGTAATAACTCAACTCTTTTTAATATTTTTTTATCTTCATCATTCTTAAAATAATATCACACTCAACCTTAATACCCCTCAACCATTTCACAGATTCCTCTCCTTAAAGGTATGTATTATAAATAGAAACTTTTCTCTATCTCCAAGCAGAAGTGTTACAAAACAAAATCGCTAAAAATTTTTTTCAGTTTTATATATCCATAATTTCTATTATTTAATAAATTTTAATACAAGTGAAATACCAGAAAAAAGCC
>CAZSCZ010000015.1:0-20746 GCA_964605455.1 uncultured Spirochaetia bacterium | reverse complement strand
GGGATTACAGAAAAAGAGGCTGAAAACAAAAAATTAAATTATTAAATAATAAAATTTTCAATGATAGGGACAACTGTGGGAAAAATTTTGGATGATAAGCAAGGATTTGTTAAAATAATCAAAGAAAAGGGGAGCAACAAAGTTCTTGGATTTCATATTATATCTAATAATGCAACAGAACTTATAAATATCCCTTCAATATTGTTTAATAATTATTATACAGACAAAATCCTTGAAATATTTAAAGGCACAATATTTGTCCATCCTACTGAAACAGAAATTTTAAAAGAAATATTTTATTAAAATTGTTGAAATATATTTTAAAAGATATATCTTTTTTATAAAATTTCTGGAAAAATTTGCAAAAAATTTTGTATATAAATTATATATTAAAAATAGGTTCTTTCACAAAATGAATGGTAAAAGATAGCCGGGTGTTTTCAAACCCAGCTATTAATATTTACCCAAAAATAATTGTAGGAGGAAAAAATGAGATCTTCAAAATTAAATATTCAGAATAAATTTGCAAGTGCTTCTTCAAAAAAAGAGGCTTTATCAATGGCACTTTCACATATTTAAAGTCAATTTGGGAAAGGTGCCATAATGCGTTTAGGGGACAAACAGGCAAAGGTAAAAGTTCCTGCAATATCAACAGGTGCTTTACCACTTGATATTGCACTTGGCATAGGAGGCATACCACGGGGTAGAATAGTAGAGATATATGGACCAGAATCCTCGGGAAAAACTACACTTGCATTACATATAATAGCAGAGACCCAAAAATCAGGCGGTATAGCTGCTTTTATAGATGCTGAACATGCACTTGACCCTATCTATGCAAAAAAATTAGGAGTTGATACTGATAATCTTCTTGTTTCTCAACCTGATACAGGGGAACAAGCACTTGAAATTGCAGAATCACTCGTCCGAAGTGGTGCTGTTGACCTTGTTGTTATTGATTCTGTTGCAGCTTTAACTCCACGCGCTGAAATAGAAGGAAATATGGGTGATTCACATATGGGACTACAGGCTCGACTTATGTCCCAGGCTTTAAGAAAATTAACCGGCACTATTAATAAATCTAATGCCTGTGTTATTTTTATTAATCAAATTAGAATGAAAATAGGTATTGTTTATGGTAACCCTGAAACAACTACAGGCGGAATTGCACTTAAATTTTATTCTACAGTCCGAATGGAAATTAAGAAAATTGATACTATTAAAAAAGCTGACCAACTAATTGGTATTAGGGTAAGAGTAAAAGTTGTTAAGAATAAAATCGCACCACCATTTAAATCTGCTGAATTTGATATATATTTTGGCGAAGGAATTCTAAAAGAAGGGTGTATCCTTGATGCTGGTGTAGAGAACGGAATAATTACAAAAACTGGTACCTGGTTTTCTTATGGTGACCAAAGAATAGGTCAAGGAAGAGAAAATGCTATAAAATTTTTAAAAGAAAATTCAAAAATTGCCCAGGAAATAGAAAGTAAAATAAAAGAAAAACTTGGATTAAATACAAGCAAAAAAGATGAGGAGACATCTTCTGAACTTACAATTGATACACCTAATTAAATTAAATAATAAAAAATTATGTATATAGTTAATACACTGATAGATGATAAGAGTCTGAATAAGCGATTATGAAAATCCAGAAAATTAAAGTTAAAGAAATTAAAGGTGGAATCACAGCTCCTGAAGGATTTCTTGCTGCAGGAATCAATTGTGGATTAAGAAAATCTAAATTAGACTTGGCACTAATTTATTCAATTGAAAAATGTATAGGCGTTGCAGCATTTACTAAAAACTTATTTCAGGCTGCGCCTATCATTGTCTCTAAAAAAAATATAAAAAATGATATCCAAGCTATAGTTGTTAATAGTGGAAATGCCAATGCTGCTACTGGTAAACGAGGAATTGCTGATGCTGAAAAAATGTGTAAAATAACTGCACAGTATCTTAATCTTAAATCTAATAATGTTCTTGTTTTCTCAACTGGTGTTATTGGAGAATATCTTGAAATGAATAAAATTTCTAATGGAATAAAGATATTAGTTCCTCTTTTAAGTAAAAAAGAACATTCTCTAGCTGCACAAGCTATTTTAACTACTGACAAAATTATAAAAGAAATAGCTGTGGAATTTCAAATCAGAAATAAAAAAGTCAAGATCGGTGCTATGGCAAAAGGCTCTGGTATGATTGCACCTAATATGGCTACAATGCTTGCTTTTATTTCATCAGATGTGAATATTGAAAAAAATTTGTTAAAAAAGCTTTTTAAATCTGCCATTGAAAATTCATTTAATTTGATTTCAGTAGATGGAGATATGAGCACAAATGACTCAGTAGTTTTTATCACAAACAAAATGGCTAATAATCCTGAAATAAATGAAAAAACACCTAAATACATAGACATATTTTATACACATTTGTTATATATAATGCAAAAACTATCAAGATTAATTGTAAAAGATGGCGAAGGAGTTACCAAATTAATAGAAGTTTCAGTAAAAAACGCTAAAACGCAAAGAAAGGCAATAAAAATTGCCAGATGTGTTGCAAATTCTTTGCTCGTAAAAACTGCTATTTATGGTGAAGACCCTAATTGGGGAAGAGTAATAGCTTCAATAGGAGCTTCAGGCGAAAAATTTATACCCGAAAAAGTTATAATAAAATTTGGAAATTATATACTCTTTAAAAATAATACACCAATTAAATTTAAAGAAGAAAAAGTAAAAAAATATTTAAAAAATGATGAGATTAAAATAATAATTGATTTACAGGAAGGTAAAGAGTCAACAACTTTCATTACAGGCGATTTAACAGAAGAATATATTAGAATAAATGCAAAGTATAGAACATAATTAAATTTTACTGTAGAATTAACATAGTATTTATCTTTGTGCCTAAGTGCGTTCTATTCACTGCTGAGACTATCTAATAATCTATTCTACACCAGGTGCAGTTGGAACTGTTGGTGGTGGCAAAGATTCAAGCGAAGTAGCTGGCAGTGCTGGTTCAGTATATACCTTGTTGCTTATCGTATATGTAATTGTATAAATCACATCTTTATAATTACCTCTAATTTTTGTCACCCAATACATCGTTCCATCTACACTATCTACCAACTGAATTAGCATCTCTATATAATTATATCCTGGATTAACTTCATCTATTACAACATAATCTATTACCTTTCCTGTAAGTATTGCATCAACTTTCTGATATGGATTATATTTATATGTAACTACTCTTTCAATAGTAGAAACCGCTGTTTCATAGTCTCCCTTTGTAGACTGAATAATTTCTTTTTCCTGAACAGACTGCACAGCTTGTCCTTGAATTACACGAACTTTCTTCTGTTCATATAATTGCCTAATAATATCATATGCAATAGCATCCCTTAACGCAATTTTATCTACACCCTTCTCTTTCACAGCTGAAGCGTCAAAATTTAATACAGCCACAGCTTGAATATCAGCCTGATCAAATCCTTCAATTGGTTTTAAATCGCATTCTACATATATCTCCTGAATTTTCCTACAAGTAAGAGAATAAAGGAGAAGAGATATTGCAATAAGAATTATTATATATGACCTTTTCATTACTATGTACCTTCCTCCCAAGAATTTAGGTATTTTTTCTGAAGTTGTGTTAAACTGTCGATTTTTATTCCCATACTTTTTAATTTTAGTTCAGCAATTTTTTTATCAACATTTTCCGGCACATCATAAACATCTTTTTCCAATTTACGATAGTTTTCTTTAATATAAAGTGCGGATAATGCCTGATTTGCAAAACTCATATCCATAACTGCTGATGGATGTCCTTCTGCTGCTGCCAGGTTTATCAATCTTCCATCTCCTAAAAGAAAAATTATCTTATTATTTTCTAATACATATTCTACCACAAATTCACGAATTTTTCTACTTTTTTTTGATAACTTTTTTAGAGCAGGAATATCAATTTCAACATCAAAGTGACCAGAATTTGCAAGAATTACCCCAGATTTCATTACTTTAAAATGTTCTTCCCTTATTACAGATTTATTTCCTGTAAGAGTAACAAATATATCACCAATTTTTGCAGCTTGTTTCATTGGCATCACAGTAAATCCATCCATTACTGCTTCTAAAGCTTTAAGAGGGTCTACTTCAGTTATAATAACATTTGCACCCATACCTCTTGCTCTCATTGCAACGCCTTTACCACACCATCCATAACCAGCAACAACAAAATATTTTCCTGCAAGCAAAACATTTGTAGCACGTATTATCCCATCAATTGTTGATTGTCCTGTCCCATATCTATTATCAAAAAAATGTTTTGTTTTTGCATTATTAACAGCAATTATAGGATATTTTAATGCTCTATCTCTTGCCATTGCTTTAAGTCTTATAACGCCAGTTGTTGTTTCCTCTGTGCCACCAATAACATTCTTTAGCAAATCTTTTTTTCTTGAATGGAGAGTTGAGACAAGGTCCGCACCATCATCCATAGTAATATGAGGATTAATTTCCAGTGCAGAATAAATATGTGAATAATAAGTTCTGTTATTTTCGCCTTTTATAGCAAACACAGGAATATGATAGTATTTCACTAACGCTGCTGCTACATCATCTTGGGTAGATAAAGGGTTAGAAGCTGTAAGAGCTACCTCAGCACCACCAGATTTTAATGTTAACATAAGATTTGCAGTTTCCGTAGTAACATGGAGACACGCTGCAATTCTTACTCCTTTTAAAGGCTTTGTTTTTTGAAATTCTGAACGGATTAATCTAAGTGCCGGCATCTCGCGTTCAGCCCATTCTATTCTTAATTTCCCTTTCTCTGCAAGTTTTATATCTTTTACATCATATTTCATTCATATTCTCTTTTTATTTTAATTATTTATTATTTTTGACCTTCTTCAGATGATGGCTGCACTTCTGACTCTGACTTTTCTTCTTTACCTTCTTCTTGTGTGCTTTTCTCTTCTTTGGTCTCTTTGATCACTTCTTCCTTTTCTTTAATTTCTTTAATTAAAATTGGCTTTCCATTCTTATCCAATTCTGGAATATCAAAAACTTGTCCTGGATAAATCAAATCAGGGTCTTTGATCTGATCCTTGTTTGCTTTATAAATTATAGGCCATTTCCAAGGGTCACCATAAATAAATTTATATTCAGCAATTCGCCATAAACAATCTCTTCGCTTAGGAATAAGTCTAACAGTATATGTTTTCATTATCTTATATACACCTTTTAGTTCACCAGGTTTTCGTCTCCCGGCTATTTCTCCTTTTTTCGCAAGTTTTGCCTCTTCTTCTTTTTTCTTTATCTCTTCTATTTTGGATATACTCGCTTTTGCATAATTTATTGACTCTTCAGCACTTTTTACTGCTTCACCAAAATTATTTTCTCCATAATAATTTTGAGCTGAAAGTAAAGATGTTTTGGCATTTGCAAGTTCTTCAGGAGCATATTTTTGAGCTTCCATTTCTTCAGCTTGAGATACTACATTTCTTGCCTCTTCAATCTTTAAAATTGCACTTTTTTGTAACTTGAAATTTGATATCTCTATTGCTATCTGTTTAGCTTTTTCTGCAAGTTCATATCCTTTATCATATTCACCATTCTGATATGCTACATCCGCTTGCCTTAAATACTCTTTAGCAGATGCAATTTTCTCTATAATGACTTTATCAATCTCTTCAAGTGTCTGAGGTTTCTCCTCTTCAATAACATTTGTTACGCCAGATTCAGTAGATGCTGAAATTTCAGGACCTTTAGGAACCTGTTGAGTAGATTCGGTCTGCTTAGGTTTAACTACATCAGTTACACTTGGCTCAGATCCACCAGAAGACTTATTAGTACTAATAGCCTCTTCAGTATAGCATGGCTTTATAGATATTCCAAAAACTAAAGTTACCATAATAAAAAATATACTACACCGTAATATTATAGTTTTCATCTTATGACCTCCTTCAGTCTTTTAATTTTTTTATCTGTGTTTAATATATAAAAGATAAAATCTAAAGTCAAGTGTTTAATAAGAGTGTTGAATAAAAATTTTTATAAGAAAGTGTTCGGCAATTTAAGTAGCAATATGAACCTGCTATATTCCATATCTGTCTACCTCTATCTAAAATTGTGCTTGACTTACCAGTTCTTTTAGAATAATTTATTGAAGAATATAAGATTTTTTAAAGCTATTATATATTTAGAGTTAAAATATTTTAATTTTTAACCATATAAATCGTTGAAAACTATTTATCCATACTTTTTCCATTCATTTTGCAAAAAACATATTTCTGTATGATGTTAACTTATAATTGTGAGAGAAAGTTCATAAATATATATGAAAAATTAAACATTTTAAAAATTTGTTATCATTTTTTTGTTTACAATGAAAAATATTAACTAAACTACATATAATAATCTAATGTTACAGCCAAAAAACAACAAAAATAAAGAAAAAATAGGTGTTATTAAAAAAATTGTTTCAAAAATTGTTAAAGAGTTCAATTCGGAGAAAGTGATATTGTTTGGTTCTTATGCAAGAGGTGATTATGGTATGATAAGTGACATAGATTTATTAATCATTATGCACTCTAACAGAAACTTTGTAGATAGGATTGTAGATATGTATAAGAAGATTAAGCCGGAAACAGCAGTTGATTTTCTTGTTTATACCCCAGAAGAAATAGAAAAAATGAAAGGAAAAAGAGGTTTTATAAAAAAAGCATTAGGATAGGGTAAAGTTTTATATGAGAAACGAAAATAAAGAAGAAGCATTAAGATGGTTAGAAGAAACAGAATATGAATTTGACACAGCAAAATATCTTTTTAATGGCGGCAGATATTCTACTGTCTGTTTTCATGCTCAGCAGGAATAGTACGGGGACGGTGCACAACTTTATTAAATAAATGTAACTGAAGCAATTTCAGAAATGAGAGATTGCATCGCCATTCTTGGCGAAAGGCTTAGGTGTGTTGATTTATTGTTAACAAAGTTGTGCACCGTCCCTCATTTACTACTTGACTATTAAACAGAACTTGTATAATTTCTAAGCAATACTATAATGGAACATACTAAAAAAACAAAAAAGGGTGCAAAAATTAAAGACATAATAAGATTATTTTTCAAATATGATATTAATGCAATACCTGTGGTAGATAATCGAAATTTATTTAAGGGACTAATTTTTAAACAAGAAATTATTGATAATGCTGGCGAAATTTCATTTATAGAAAAACCTTTCTCAACTATTTCTAATAAATTTATATTTTTTCCAAAAGAAACAGAATTTTTACAATTTATCTCAAAATTAAATGATAGTTTAGAATTTCCTGTAATTAATTTAAAAGGAGAGCTACTCTACCTTTGGAGAAAAAAAGATTTATTGGATTTATATTATAGCATAACTAAGAATGTAATTAAAGAACCTTCCACACAAAATATAATAGATTTTGAAGCTATTATAAATGTATTGCCATTAAATATTATCATTGTAAACTCAAAAAATAAAATTATATTTGCCTCAAAGTCATTTCTTGAAACTCTTGATTTTAAAAAAGAAATTTTAATCAATCAGCTTGTGCATAAAATATTTCCAAAAATAAATATAATTAGAACTAAGGATTCGTTGTATCCTAATATTCATAAAATTAAATATCAACATCAGGAATGGTATTACTTAATATTCAACTTAAGCACAACAGCTTCTATGAAAGGTTGTTATATTTATGTTTTTACACAAAATAAAAATATGTTTAATGCAGGTATCTCTGAAATTATCAAAGGAGATAAGGTTAATATTAAAAAGGAAAATAATGCTAAAAAAGAACAACCACCATTAACTGAATTGATTAAATCGCAAGAAAAAGAGTTAATAAAAAAAGTATTAGAAGAAAATGCTTGGAACATATCACAAGCTGCGAGAATACTGAAAATACCAAGACAAACTTTACAATATAAAATAAGCAAATATAAAATAACATAAAAAAATGAGTAAATTTACAAATAGAATAAAATTTATACATAAAATCAAAATTATTTTACTTCCATCTCTTCTTATATTAACTGCTATATGGGGATTTGTTTCATTTAAATTGCTTAAAGAAAATCCAGACTTTATTCCTTTATGTATATTTATACCTAATATTTTAATTTCTTTAGGAACACTTTTATTTAATCTTTTATTAACATTAATATATGGGGGAATCTTATTAATAATTGACTTTATTCTTTATCTTAATTTAGTCAAAATTACATTTGAGCCTAATACAATTTCTTTATTTATTTTAATATTAGTAGGTGCTTTTGAATTTGTAATTTTTTCATATTATAATAGATTACAAATAGAAAGGCGTTCCAGTGAACTTACTATAGAGGAACAGCAAGAATTATATAATGTTCGTAACGCTGAATATCTAAAGAATGTATTAAAAAACCAAAAATTAAAGGAAGAGCTGAATAGAATGAAGAAGCTTTCACAAACAGCCACATTATTAGGAACGGCATTTAACTCTTCAGAAGATATTATTTCATATATTCTAAAAGAAACGCGTAAAATTCTTCAAGTGAAAAGGATATTATTTTCAATGCCCAACAAAGATGAAAAGCATTTTGTTATAAAGAATATATATGGTTACAACAAAAAATATATAGGCCAACACACTGATAATTTAGATGAATGGTTAAAGGTATTAAAGAGGCCAGTATATATAAGTGATATAGAAAAAGAAGGGAGAATAAAGTTAAAAAGATATAGTAATTTTTCAAATGCACGTTCTATTATAGCCAGCCCTATACTGCTTAAAAATGAAGTTTATGGAGTATTGAGGATTGAATCTGATAAAACTAATGCATTCACAAATGACGATTTAAGGGTTTTAAGTTATATCACAGATATGGCTACAATTGTAGTTGAAAATAATTTCTATTTTAAAGAAGTAGAAAAACTTGCAGTTACAGATGGAATAACAGGACTTTATGTGCATAGATATTTTCTCACAAAATTGGATATAGAGGTGGAAAGATATTTCCGATATAATACACCTCTCTCTCTCATAATGCTTGACATTGATAATTTTAAAATATTAAATGATACTTATGGGCACCAGTTCGGTGATAAAGTTCTAATTACTGTTGCACAAACAATAAAATCTGAAATTAGAGAAGTAGATTTTCCAGCAAGATATGGTGGTGATGAATTTGCTATCATTTTACCACATACAAATATTAAAGGTGCCAAATCTCTTGGTGAAAGGTTGTTCAACAAAATTTGCTCAATTAATCTAAATTTACTTTCAGGAAACACCAAAATAAAACATTCCCTCACTGTAAGTATGGGCGTAGGGAGTTTTAAAAAAATTTATAAAGATAGCAAAACTTTTATTGATAAAGTAGATAAAAAATTGTATAAAGCTAAGGCTAAAGGAAAAAAAAGAATAGAAATTATAAAATAATGGAGGTAATGGTTTAAATAAATGACGAAATTTATAAGTTTTCATTTAATTCTACTGTCAATAGCATTCATTTCTATTCTATATCTTGATACAAATAATCTTTCTACTCAATTTATTATTTCTATTTCTCTGCTCTTTTATTTATACTTTATACATATTGCTTTTTATAAAACTTTTCCAAGAAAATATTATTTAATTAATTTAGGGGCGGTTATTATACTGCTTTTTACTTACAAAAACTTAATAACTGATTTTTCATTAATTCGGTTAATTTTTCTTGCTTTAGTCTTGGGTCAGATTACTTTTTTAATATTTTTTAAACATATATGGCAAAAATATAGGGAGAATCTCACATATGAATTTTCATCTACTGCACTACGAAAAATAATTGAAAAACAATTTAAATTGGATAAAAAACTTGATAAACTTCAACAGCAAAATCTTGAATTGGAAAAACAAAAAATCTTAATGAATAAAATCTATAGTCAAACAAAAATAATAAATTCTACATTGGATTTTAATGAAATGTTAGAACTTTCCAAAAATATACTTGCAGAGATAGTAAGACTTCCTAATTTTGTTCTCTGTGTAAAGGATAAAGAAAATTCTTCTTTTGTATCTTATATTTCATATAATATTACTGAAGAGATGGAAGATTATATTAAATACTTAGAAGAAGAAAAAATTGGGAAGCTTTTAAATGAAATTTCTATATACTCAAGAATAGAAATTAAAAATGATATTAATTTTATTACCAGATATGGAAGAAGCGAGCTCTCTGCTGTAAACATATTTCCTTTAGTAATCAAAAATGAGCAGATAGGGCTTGTATTAAGTTTTGAACAATACAGAAAACAGTTTTCTGAAAATTTATTAGAGCATACAAAAATTGCTGTGCCACAAATTGCTATGGGTCTAAAAAAAGCACTGTTATATAGAAAAGTGGAAGAATTATCTCAGAAAGATGGGCTAACAAAATTATTTTTGCATAGGGTATTTCAAAAAAAGTTAGAAGACGAATTTAACAGGGCAAAAAGATATAGAGAAAAACTCAGTTTGATTATGTTAGATATTGACCATTTTAAAAATTTTAATGATACATACGGACATCTTATAGGTGATAGAGTTCTTGTAATGGTTGCAGAATCTATACTTACTCATATAAAGTCTCCTACATTAGCTGCAAGATATGGTGGCGAAGAGTTTGCTATTATATGTCCAAATTTTACTAAGAATGAGGCATTTAAATTAGCGGAAAGTATAAGACAGTTTATTGAAGGAAACAAATTAATTGTGGAGAAACAACAGGTAAGTGTAACTATAAGTTGTGGAGTAGCACAATTTAGTCAACACATGAAATCAAAAGAAATTTTAATTTCTTATGCAGATGCTGCACTTTACCAAGCTAAAAAAGAAGGAAGAAATAGAACAAAAATTTTTTCAAAAAAAAGTTGACATTTTAATAATGAGGGATTATCTTTATATAAAAATCATACCATTTAATTATTTATATAGCCTCAAGTAGTTAGGAATGAAAGTGAATATATTAGTATATTTCAAAATATAAAATCAGATGGGCGGATTTATCCGACCCGCAAAAATTGACATGAAGAACTAAGTAACTACAGAAATTTTAAAATAGTTAACTACTATTATTAATTTTTAGGGTTTCAATGTTATTATCCCATCCTAAAATTATTTCTACTCTGGAAAAGAGTAGGTATCAGAAAACTAAATTATAATAAAATATATTCAAATAACAAAATTTTAAAACAAGGAAGGTGTTTACAAATGCCAAGAAAAAAGAAAACAAAAGCAGAAGAATCTGGGGAAGTTCAGGAGCTTCTTGTCCCAGAAGAAAAATCAGCTAAATCTGAAAAATCTGGTGAGGAGACATCAGTCTCACCTAAAGCCAATGAAAAAAAAGAAATTAAAGTTAAAAAGAAATATAAAAAAAAGGAGGACTTAGAGGGCATAGAAGAGCTCGGATACGGTTCTCTCTTAATGATGAAAATTGACGATTTATTGGAAATGGCTTCCGAACTTGGAATTACAGATATCTCTCCAGATATCCGAAAAGAAGAGTTAATTTTTAAAATTTTGAAAGCGAAAACAGAAAAGGTTGGTTTACTTTTTATAACAGGAGTACTTGAAATTTTACAAGAAGGTTATGGATTCCTGCGTTCAATCCGAACAAGTTATTTACAAAGTCAGGATGATGTGTATATATCTCCATCACAGATTAAATATTTTTCCTTACGAACAGGAGATACTATTTCAGGACAAGTAAGGCCACCAAAAGAAAATGAAAAATACTTTGCTATGCTGAGGGTTGAAGTTATAAACTTTGAACCACCTGAAAAAGTAAAAAATAGACCTTATTTTGATGAATTAACCCCTCTTTACCCAATGGAAAGAATTAATCTTGAGACCACCTCAGACAATATCTCTACAAGAATAATGAATCTTTTAACTCCTATTGGTAAAGGACAAAGAGCTCTTATAGTATCACCACCAAGAGCAGGAAAAACGATGTTACTCCAGAATATAGCTAATGCTATTACAACTAATCATCCAGAAGTCTATCTTATTGTTTTACTTATTGACGAACGACCAGAAGAAGTTACTGATATGAAAAGAAATGTTACAGGAGAAGTTATAAGTTCCACATTTGATGAACCTGCCAGCCGACATGTTCAAGTAGCAGAAATTGTAATTGAAAAAGCTAAAAGACTCGTGGAATGCAAAAAGGATGTAGTAATCTTACTTGATAGTTTAACACGTCTTGCGCGTGCATATAACCAGGTAGTCCCAACAAGTGGAAAAATTCTCTCTGGTGGTGTTGATTCAAATGCATTACATAAACCAAAAAGATTCTTTGGGGCTGCAAGAAATATTGAAGAAGGTGGTAGTCTCACAATTATTGCTACTGCTTTGATTGATACTGGAAGTAGAATGGATGAAGTTATATTTGAAGAATTTAAAGGAACAGGTAACCTTGAAATTCATCTTGATAGAAATCTGGCTGAAAGACGAATATTTCCTGCTATTGATATTAATAGATCAGGCACGCGTAAAGAAGAGTTATTACTCACAGAAGAAGAATTAAATAAAGTATGGATACTAAGAAAAGTCCTTTCACCTCTTACTCCTGTTGAATCTATGGAACTGCTCGTTGAGAAAATGAAAGCTACAAAAAATAATACAGAATTTTTAAAAGCAATGGCAACAAATAAAGTGTAAACTTATATATTAGAACTTCGTAACTTAACATTCACTATCTAAAAAAGAAAGGAGAAAAAAATGAAGAAAGGAATACATCCAGCATATTTTGAAACTACTATAACCTGTGCATGTGGAAATGTTATAAAAACACGTTCTACAGTAAAAGATATAAAAGTAGAAATCTGCTCTGCTTGTCATCCTTTTTATACTGGAAAGAAAAAAATTGTAGATAGCTCAGGAAGAGTAGAAAAATTTAAAAAGAAATATAATATTTAATAAATAAAATTATAACAGGAGCACTTTTATTTAAATTTCTCCTTTTCGCTGATATAAGGAGAGAGCTTTTTTACGATTTCACTTAGTATATTTAATGCTTCAATAGGTGCAATTCTATTTAGGTCAATTGCTTTGAGTTTCTGTAAAATTTCTGATTCTACAGGGTTAATCATACTTACTGTAAAAAGATTAAGTTGTTCCTGCTCCTTTTCAGGAATCGGTGATTGAGCTGCAATTAAATCTTTTGTTTTATCTGATTCAAGTTCATATAAAATCTGCTTAGCCCTTTCAATAACACGGGTAGGCAAGCCTGCAAGCTGTGCTACTTGAATGCCATAACTTTTATCAGCTGCACCAGGCACAACTTTCCGCAAAAATATTACTTTATCACCCCATTCTCTTACAAGTATATTGTAATTTTTTATTCCTCTTTTTTTACCTAATTGAGTAAGCTCATGATAATGTGTAGCAAAAACTGTTTTTGCACCTATATAATTTTTATTGTAAATATATTCAATTACAGCCCAGGCGATTGAAAGCCCATCGTATGTACTTGTGCCTCTTCCTATCTCATCCATAATTATAAGACTACGATTAGTTGCGTTATTCAAAATATTTGCTGTTTCATTCATTTCCACAAGGAATGTGCTTTCGCCTCTTGCTAAATTATCTGATGCACCTACCCGTGTAAAAATTTTATCCACAACCCCGATCTCAGCATTTTCTGCTGGCACAAAACTACCTATCTGTGCCATAAGAACAATTAAAGCTATTTGTCTTAAATATGTTGACTTCCCTGCCATATTTGGACCTGTTATTATTAATATCCTGTTATCTTCATTGTCCATTACTGTATCATTCGGTATAAATGGCTCTGTTTTTACTGTCTCTTCAACCACAGGATGTCTGCCAGATTTAATTATTATTTTGTCACTAAAATTTATTACCGGCATAGTATAATTATTTGTTCTTGCACATTCTGCAAGGGACCCAAAATAATCAATCTCTGCTATCTTTCTACCTACATTTTTTATATCTTTTAATCTCTCTTTGAGATTCTCCCTTATATTCTGAAATAATTTTGTCTCAAGTTCTATTATCTTTTCTGTAGCAGTTAAAATTATCTCCTCATATTCCTGCAATTTTGGGAATGTGAATCTTTCTGCATTTACAAGAGTCTGCTTCCTAATATAATCCTCTGGCACCATTGATAAATTGGGCTTTGTTATTTCAATATAATATCCAAAAACTTTATTATATCTTATCTTTAGTGAATTTATTCCAGTTCTTTCAATCTCTTTTTTTTGAAGATTGGCAATCCAATCTTTCCCTTCTCTTTGTGCTTTTCTGTATTTATCCAATTCCTGATTAAACCCTTCCTTTATCACCCCACCATCACTTATTTGAACAGGTGGATCGTCTTCAATGCTTTCATTAATTAAACCAATAATATCATTTACATCTGGTATATCTGCTGATAATCCCTGTAATTTCTCTATATTGGCAATAAACTTTTTTATTTCCATTGAATATTTTAATGAATTTTTAAGAGAAACCACATCTTTAGGTGTGGCTTTATTAAGTGCAATTCTGGAACAGAGTCTCTCAATGTCGCCTATTTTATTCAAAATCTCTCTTAATTTTTTTCTTTCAGAGTCCAAATTAAACAAAGCTTCCACATACTTTTGACGAGCCCTTATTTTTTCCACATCTATAAGCGGTTCAAGTATTCGTCGTTTCAATAATCGTCCACCTTGTGGTGTATTTGTATAATCTAATACAGAAAATAAAGTTCTGGCAGTAGTATTATCCTGAAGATTATAAATTAATTCCAGATTCCGCACAGTAGCATTATCTAAAATCATAAATTCAGAAACAGTATAAAATTTTAAATTTTCAATATGTGGTAAAGCTTGCTTTTGTGTTTCTTCAAGATAATGAAGTATCGCACCTGCTGCACCAATAGCAGCATATTTATCTTCGCATCCAAATCCCCTTAAACTATGAACTTTAAAATGTTCAATTAATCTGTTTTTGCTATATTCAGGTTCAAATACCCAATCATAATACTTGTTTATTAAAATCTCTGGATGAAGTGAAAAAATCTTTTGGATATCAGAATTATTATAAATAGCTTCTGGTATTAATACTTCTGAAGGTTTAAATCTTGTCATCTCATTCTCTATAAATTCAATACATTCGGAGTTTTCATTCTCAGTTACAAAAAAATCACCTGTTGAAACATCAACAAATGCAATTCCTATCTTATCATTTATAAATGTTAAACTCATAAGATAATTATTACTTTTTTGAGCAAGCATGCTAAAATCAGTTACTGTCCCTGGGGTTATTATCTGAATCACTTCTCTTTTAACTAATTTCTTCGCAAGTTTTGGGTCTTCTACCTGTTCACATATTGCTACTTTATATCCTTTTTTTATTAAACGTGCTATATAATTTTCAGCAGCGTGATAAGGAATCCCACACATAGGAATCCTATCTTTTTCACCTTTATGTCTTGATGTAAGTGTAAGGTCCAATTCTTTTGATGCGCTTATAGCATCATCGTAAAACATTTCGTAAAAATCACCAAGCCGAAAAAAAAGAATTGCATCTTTGTATTTCTTCTTTATCTCGTGATATTGCCTTACCATCGGTGTCATCATTACAGAATCTTTTGTACTTTTCACTGCCATAAGATTATTCCCATAAATTGGAAATAGTTGAAAGAAAAGATTTAACTGTTTTTAAATTCATTGGATCATCATTTGGAGTTTTTTTAGGTGTTTCCATAATAAAAGGTAGATGAGAAAGTTTTTTATATGTAATTAAAGATTTCATTCCTTCTTTTCCAATTTCACCCTGCCCAATATGCCAGTGTCTATCAACTTTTGAACCAAACGCAGATTTTGAATCATTATAATGAATACATTTGAGCCATTTCAATCCTACAACATTGTCAAACTCATCAAATACTTTTTTTATAGCATCTTTTGTTCTTAAATCATATCCAGCAGCAAACATATGAGCAGTATCAAGACAGGCTGCCACCCTTGCCTTTTCTTCTATTCCATCAATTATAATTCTAATGTGCTCAAATCTATCTCCTATCTCACTACCTTGCCCAGCAGTATTTTCTAAAAGTATTACTACATTGGAATCTCTTGTTTTATTTATAGCAGTATTTACTGCTTCAATAACTCGTTTTAAACTATCTTCTAATTTGCTATCCATTTTCTTTCCAATATGAATATTTATATATTCAGCACCAAGCATCTCTGCTCTTCTTACTTCTGTAACAAGGGAATCAACAGATTTTTTATACTTATCCTTATCAGGTGACGCTGGATTTGGAAGATATGGCATATGAACAATAACAGGTTTTATATCATATTCCTTCAATTTGTTTCTTACTATATCTGCATCTTCTTTTTTTAATGGGGGATACTCCCAACCTCTTGGATTCCTGGAAAAAATTTGAATAGTTTTGCATTCCAATGACTTTGCCGTATCAGGCATCCTAATAATACCACCTGAAATACCAATATGAAACCCAAACCTTATTGATTGAACCTTCATTTCATTTGCTCCTTATTTAGATTACTACTACAAATGCCTAAACAATGTAAAACATTATATTTAATCTAATAAAAAATCCTGAACAATGTAGTTAATTATACCAAACAAAATAAAATATGTCAAGTGTTGAAAATATAGGAATTTGGTATTTGTATAATTTTTTATTTATCATTGCATTATTTACACGCTATGAAAATTTTTGCACAAAATTTCTCTATTCTGCTTTAAAATAATATATTTTTATAAAAAATTATAAATTTTTTTCAATATGATAGGGCACGAATTTTGCCAAAAAATTTAAACAATCTTGAAAAAGAGAGAGTAATTCTTTTACAATAGTATTTAATATTCCAGAAAAATCTACAATAAGCCTGCAAATTTATAGTACTATGGGTAAATTAGTAAACACTTTAATAGAAAATCAGGTGTATGATAAGGGAAGATACAGAATATTATGGGATGGTAAGAATGAGAGAGGAAAGATTATGGACAGAGGAATTTATATTTATATAATAAAATCTGAAAAACAAACTTTCACAGGGAAAATTTTCATTAAATAAATAATTTATTTTTTGCCATTTATTACAGAACCGCTTTTTATTCTGGTCCCTTTCTTTATCACTGCAGGAGCTATTATTGTTGTAGAACTTCCTATAAATGAGTTCTCTTCTATTATTGTTTTATTTTTCTTTATGCCATCAAAATTAGCAGTAATCACACCAGCACCAAAATTTACATCTTTGCCTATCTTTGTATCCCCAATATAACTTAAATGAAATGCCTTTGTATTTTCACCAACTACCGAACGGGTAATTTCAACAAAATTTCCTATCCGAGCATCATTTTTTAATAAAGAATTATTTCTTATATGAGCATAAGGACCAATCACTATATCATTCTCAATAACACTTTCCATTATTGTAGATTGAAATATTCTTGTATTATTACCTATCTTAGAATTCCAAATCTGAACGAATGGTCCTATAAGCGAATCCTTTCCTATTTTAGTTTTGCCATATAAAAATGTAAAAGGATAAATAATAGTATCCTGACCAATCTCCACATCATACTCTATATAAGTATTATCCATATCAAGAATAGTAACTCCTTTATCCATTAATTTTTTTTGGAGTCGTGTTTGCATAATTTTATTAGCCTGTGCTAATTGATAACGAGTATTCACACCTAAAATTTCGTCAGGGTCATCAATTATAACAGGATGAAGCTTGGCACCTTGATGATTCAAAATTTCTATAGCATCTGTAAGATAATATTCCCCTTTAACTGGATTCTTTTTTATCTTACGAAGTGTTGGAAATAAATATCCAGATTTAAAACAATATGTGCCAGTATTTATCTCTTTTACCTGTTTTGTATAATCATCAGCATCCAATTCCTCAACAATTTTAAAAATCTCATTTTGTTTCCGAATAATTCTTCCATATCCTGTTGGATTTTTCACAATTGCAGTCAGAATTGTAAGAACAGCAAAACTACTTCTGTGTTGCTGAACTAAATTTTTCAAAGTTTTTGCAGTAATTAGGGGCACATCACCATTAAGGATTATAATATCACCTTTATAAGATTTAAATTCTTTCTCGGTTTGAAGAACAGCGTGAGCAGTTCCTTTTTTTTCTTGTTGTAATACGCACTTGATATTCTTATACTTACTGAAATTTTGCATTGCATCTTTTGTTCCAACAACAATAACAATTCTTTCTGGTTTTAGAACTTTTAGCTGGTCAAGTATACAGTGAAGCATTGGCTTACCAGCGACCTCGTGAAGGATTTTAGGTCGCTGTGATTTCATTCTTGTGCCAAGTCCTGCTGCAAGTATTATGGCTGATAGATTCTTCATTATTATTTAAATTTATTTACAATTTGCTGAACAAAATCACCATATTTTATAATTAGCCCAGCAAATATAATTGAAACCATACTCATAAGTTTTATAAGAATATTAAGGGATGGTCCAGATGTATCTTTGAATGGGTCACCTACTGTATCACCAACTACACTGGCTTTGTGTGGAGATTTTCCTTTCCCACCATAATTGCCTTCCTCAATAAATTTTTTTGCATTATCCCAAGCGCCACCAGCATTAGCCATCATTATAGCTAGTATAAAGCCTGTTGCAAGAGCTCCTATAAGCAACCCAACAATTCCTGGGACACCAATAATAAATCCTGTAAGCACAGGCACTATTACAGCCATAAGTGAAGGAAAAAGCATTTCATGTTGTGCCGTTGTAGTACATATCCTTACACAAGAAGCATAATCTGCTTTTCCCTTTCCTTTAAGCAATCCTTTAATCTCCTTAAATTGTCTCCTTACTTCAAGCACAATAGCGTATGCTGCTCTTCCAACTGCTCTCATTGTCATAGCACAGAACGCAAAAGCAAGCATTGCACCTATAAAAATCCCTACTATTACTTTTACATTAAGTAGATGAATATTATAATAACTTACAATATCCAACACCCCTGTTTTAGTAAGTTCAACTGTCTTCTCACCAATCTGTAATGCACTTACACCTATCCGACTTAAACCTGTTTTAATCTCTTCTATATAAGCTGAAATCAATGCCATTGTAGTTAATGCAGCTGAACCAATAGCAAATCCTTTACCAGTAGCTGCTGTAGTATTTCCAAGTGCATCCAAAGCATCTGTCCGCTCTCGTACATAAGGTTTCTGATGAGTCATTTCAGCATTACCACCAGCATTATCAGCAACAGGTCCATAAGCATCTGTTGAAAGAGTAATTCCAAGTGTTGAAAGCATCCCAACAGCTGCTATTCCTACACCATATAAACCTTTACCAATAGCAGAAAAACCACCAGCAAAAGCAAAACTTAATATAATACCAGTAACAATTGTCAAAACTGGTATAACAGTTGAAATCATACCTGTAGCCAAACCCTGAATAATAACAGTAGCAGGTCCAGTTTGAGCACTCTCTGCAATACCTTTTACAGGTTTATATTCTGATGATGTATAATATTCTGTTGATTTCCCAATAATAATTCCAACAATTAATCCTGTTAATATAGACCCAACAACACCTCTGTTCTGTGGCAAAAGGATTAATGTAAATATAATACTGAAAACCAATATAAGTATAGAAGACAAAGATATACCTTTATTTAAAGCTTTAAGAAGTTCTTTTTGGGTAGCCTCTTCTTTTGTTTTCACTATAAAAATTCCAACTATAGAGGAAATAATTCCCAATCCAGCAATAGCCATTGGTAATACAGCGCCCCGTAATCCTAATTTAGCGGTTGCACTTAATGCTATAGCAGCTAAAATAGCACCAACATACGATTCAAACAAATCTGCACCCATTCCAGCAACATCACCAACATTATCACCAACATTATCAGCAATAACAGCAGGATTGCGTGGGTCATCTTCTGGGATGCCTGCCTCAACTTTTCCTACTAAATCTGCACCAACATCAGCACCTTTTGTAAATATACCACCACCTACACGGGCAAATAGCGCCATAAATGAAGCTCCTACTCCAAAACTCAACATTGTTGTTGCTACTTTCTCAATGCTGTAACTGGCATAATAAAATAACCCTATAAACCAGAGAGTAATATATAACAACCCCAGCCCTACTACGGTTAGACCCATTACAGCACCTGAACGAAAAGCAATCTGTAATGCACTATTTAAAGATTTTTTAGCAGCATTTGTAGTCCGTGCAGAAGAATCTGTAGCTGTTCGCATTCCCAAATACCCTGAAAGTGCTGAAAAAAGTCCACCTATAAGAAATGCAAACGGCACATAAACACTTTGAACCTTTAGCCCAAATGCAAGAAAGAAAAATATCAAAGCAGTTATAATAAATACTATTCCTGCTACTTTGTATTGCTGTTTTAAATAAGCAATAGCACCCTCACGCACATAAGAAGCTATCTTTTTCATCTTAGCATCGCCTTCTTTTTCTTTTTTCACCTGACGATAAAAATAGAGGGCAAATGCTAAACCTGCAAAAGCTCCAAATACTGCAAAATAAAATAAACATTGTGCTATATCCATCTCTCTATCCTCCTGCTTTATTTTATTAAAAGTAGACCTAAATTAATAAGCTTATAATATAATGTCAAGTCTTTTTATATTAATAATTTCTCTGATAAAGTCAACTAAAATTTTAGAGGGACGTATATTATGAAAAGAAAAAGCTTGAAAAAAGGGAAGACGGTGAGTAT
>CAZSCZ010000014.1:13493-21515 GCA_964605455.1 uncultured Spirochaetia bacterium | reverse complement strand
AATGAGCAAATGCATCCTTTTGTGGAAAAGCATTCTTATCTATTTTCACACCACCTGAGCCCCAGATCCCTCCTACCAGTGTTTTGCTATTATTTAAACTTTGAATAAATAAACTTAATATACAAGATTCAAGATAGTTTTCATAAGGAGTTTTGTTAACATTATAGCTAAATTTTTCTATCTCTTTTAACATATCTTCAATTGTTAATTTATGTGCATCTGTAAATTCAATTTTCACTTTCTCAGCTAATCTTTTTTCTGTTTTTCTAAATATAGTCCTTAAGTTATGCCAATAATCTTTAAAATTAAATTCATTTATTACTACTCTATCTCCAATTTTAAATCCCTTTTTTATCAAAACATCTTTTATTATTTTTGTAGAGCGTAATAATTTATTATTTTCATCATATAAACCTGCAGGTAAGATATAAAATTTTTCACCAATTCTTTTTTTTAATACAAAATAATTTTTAAGCTTGCGCCACATTTTTTGATTTTTTTATCTTTGCTTTTAACCTATCTGTTCTTTTTATAATATCATCAATAATTTTTTCATATTTTTCTGGGCTTATAGAATTCATCCTCTCTTGTGCTTTTTTCAAAATCTGCATTGCTTTTTGATAATCTTTCTCTTTTCGTTCGTAATATTTTGAAAGTTCCAGATATGGGAAATAATCAAACTTCCTGGAATTTATCATTTTATATAATATATCCAGCATCATTTCTACTTTACCTTCTTTTTTATATAGAAGATAAAGCGGCTTTAAAACCATTCCTTTTTTCTTTTTGTAAAATTCAAACTCAAGCAATTTTTTATACATTTCCTTATCTCTTTCTTTAAATAACTTTGCCACTGAGGCGTAGTTAATTTTTTCAGGATAAATACCGTTTATAATTTGATTAATTACGCCCAGTTGTAAAATCAGAATGCCCAAAAGGGATTTTACATCCATAAGATTATGATAAAAAATATTTTTTAATATAGAAGAATCTCTAAATTTTAAATAATTTTTATAATAAATAGGAATAAGGTAACCAGGCAAATCTTCATTTGTTCTATAAAAATTAAGTAATCCCTGTTCTACTTCTTCTAACTTAAAATATCTAAAGTATCCATACCACAGTCTTCTTGTTGAATGTAAAAGGTCAAAATGCATAATATTATCAAGAGTAAACTCAAATTTTTCAGCCAGTACAAATCTATTTTTTATAACATAAAAATCAAAACTTTTTCCATTGTATGAAATAATATGTGGTTTATTTTTAAACATATTTTCCAAAATATACAAAAGTCCCATTTCATTTAAGGGGTCTTCAATAAAATATTGATCTATTATAAATTTATCATCTTTAAAATATCCAAGTCCAATTAAGAATACCATATTTCCAGAACCAGAGCTGGAACCCATTGATTCAACATCAAGAAAGAGCAATTTATCAAATTGAAATTTTCTCAATTCTTCATTTTTTCCCAATATAGAAAAGAGCTCAGAAAAATTATGTTTAAATCTCAAAAAATTTGAGATAAGTATATTGCCAATTTTTTCATTAAATAAATTATATTTATGAGTAAGTTTAAACACTTCTTTATAAGGTGTAGCAATGAATTTACCAGTTGGAAAGGTTTTTGTTATTGCTACAGGTGAATAAGATATATTAGGTGGGCTAATATCTTCTGCACGTTTTATAGCATTAATGACATTATTTTGTATAAATGAACTGGAATTTTTATTCTTCATAATATTTAAAATGTTCAATTTCTGGGTCCTTTTCTAATTTCAATAAATGAGATAAAAGTAACATTATAGCAATAATTATATAGCCATAAAATAGAGGCGTCAAGTTAAGCATAATTTTTGGTGAATGAATAAATCCAAATAGTGTAAGGAGAGCTGCGCTAAAAGCAAAGAAAGAGGCATTAAGTAATTTAAAATCAATAAGATATGCAGTTATAGCCCCCCATAACAGACCTGTAATAATTGCTCCCTGCGAAAGTGCCGATTGTCCATAAAAATGTATTCCTTGGCCTGTTTTCCAGAGATTAATAATTTTATCAGGAAAATTTAGTGATTTTAATTTATTAAGATATGCTTCAAGATTTTCAATATTTGTGGTATTTATAATTAGTTCAGAAAAGAATTTAGAAATTTCTTGCACAGCACCGGAAACTTTTTTCACAATTATATCAGAGATATGCGGAATTATAGCCATTCCAACAGCAATAGCATATTTTGAAGTTGTAGCTCTGAAAGCTTGACTTATAATTACCACGCCAATAAAGACAAGAATTGGTGCAACTGCGGCTTCGGGTATAAGATGATGTAAGAAAGCTACAAGTCCAAAAATACTGCCTACAAAAAATAGAGCACCAACCCCCCACGCATAACCTATCCCAGCACCAAGTCTTTTATACGCTGGGTGTCCAATATATACAGTTGTTGGAAATGGACTTCCAAACAGAGCACCTATCATAGTACCTATACCATCCATTATCTGACATTTACGAACATCATATTTATCACCTGCTGCTTCTGCTGATTCAACATTATTCATTGTTTCAATAAAATTATATATTTCAATAGGAATAACAACAGTAAGAATTTGAGCATTTTTTAATAATAACTTTAATCCTGCAATTAAGTCTGAAATTATGGGTAAAGGTGGATAGAATCCCGTGCCTTGTAATGAAATGGAAGAAACACCAGTAAAAAATCCTATTATAGTACCCACAATAATAGCCAGCAGTCCTGCAGGCATTTTAAAAGGAAGCCTTACACCAGCCACTAAACCTGCAAACATTATTATGAGTGAAACAAACCCAATCAAAGGATTTTCAAATACAATAGCCATCGGCACAGTGCCAATCCAAACAATAGCAATACCTGCAAGAGTTCCAAGCATACCTGCACGGGGAGTTATTCGTTTGAGAAATGGACCCAATACACTTCCAAAAACTTCAATAATACCACCAAAAAATGCTGCTGCAATACCAACCTGCCATGCATAAATCGCCTCTCCTGTTCGCCAATAAATAGGTCCAATTATACCGAATAAATATATAAACATAACAGGGGTACTTATACCGTATGGAAGAGCAGTAACATTATCACGGTTTTCTATATGAGCAAGTTTCCAGCCAAGATAAGCATAATAACCAAGTCCAATTATTAAAGCAACACCCAAGCCAGGTAAAATTCTACCAAATACAACCCAATCAGGCATTTTAAATACAAATTTACATACACCACTTATTATTACCATATTGGCAAGATTATCCGAAAAAAGCGCCCAGAAAGCATTTAAATCACTTTTCTTAAATAACTTCACTTGGCACCTCCAAATGAATTATATGTAAAATTAATTTATGTTAATAAAATATTTACAAAAGAATTAAAGGTCAAATAATTTTTTTAACGAGGGAAAAAATCCTTGACTATCATCGTATCACTCTTTCCACTCTCTGATAATATACCTACCTATGACAAGAGTCAAGATTTTAACAGAAATTCCTTTTCACAGTTTTAAATATTAATCTGCAAATACTTTGCATAAGAAAAATTTGTAAACATTAAAGTAAAAAATCTTTGTATTTGATTAGAAATTTAGCTTGATTTTGTCAAATAAAATTTATAATATTATTATTACATTTAAGACAGCTTAGAGGAATATATATGTAGAGGACTTGATTTATCAAGTTCATCAATTTCCTTTTTATAGCCTTATTAAAATATGGATTAATACTATGGAACAGATATATCAGCGAATCTTAAAGCGTATAAAAGATTTCAGATTTGAATTGCTTATTGATGTTATGCTGAAGCGAAAAGAAAAAGAAACAATTATCAAAAAATTAGAGGTAGTATTTCCTGGGAGACGACTTTCATCTGTATCTGAAGAAATATTAACAGAAACGATAGTAGATGAGTTTTTCAATTCTTACGAGTGTGCAAAAATAATAATTGAATATTTAACTAAACTTTCAGAACACCAAATTAAGCAGGTCAAAAAGCAAAATGAAATAGAAGCTATTAAAAGTATACAAGAATCTAACTCTATTTCCGAATGTGGAAAATTGGCTTGGGCATTTATAGTTGATGGTAGAGAGAAGTTGGTAAATGAAGCAACCCAGTTTCTGGACCATATTGATAAAATGTTGGAAACTTTTCAGAATCCCACATCTGACGATAATTTTGTTAAAACAATTTTTAATGAAATCGCTAAAGATAAAAAATTTAAAAAAGAGATTAAAAAATATGTAGAGTCAATTGATAATATAGAAAAGTTACAAAAAGAAAAGAATGCGTTATCTAAAGAGAATACAAAATTGCACCACCAGATTGATGAATTGAAAGCAAGAATAAAAAACCTGCAGAAACAGATAGGAGAATTAACCAATGAAAAAGGAGAATTAAAACATCAGATTGAGAAGTTACAAAAAAAGCTGTCGGATGTCTCGGTTGAAAAAGAGAAATCAGAGGTAAAGTTTTCCAAATCAGAGCTTCAAAAAAAGATAAAAAAATATGAAAAAGAGATAAATAAGACTAAATATGAACTTGAAAAGATGAGTAACCAGTTTGAGAGTACTAATCAGGAGCTAAAGAAATTAAGCACGGAAAATATGAGTTTGAAAGAACAGATAAAAGAATTAGAGAAACGAAATAAGGAATTAGAAGATGAGAACAAGGTAATAAAAGAGCGATACGAATCTTTAACGAAAGAGCAGCAGAAGCAACAGCGGATAGAACAACATCCACATATTTCACGAGATAAAAGAGTTGGTGTGTTTGTTGATGATGAAAGTATATTTATAACAATAAAAAATGTTTATGGAGGCAAAAAATTAGATTATGAAAAATTTCTTACAACAGTGAAAGGTGATAGAACAATTGTAAAAGCAATTCAATATATGAAACTTTCAGCATCTGAGAAAGCAAAAGGATATCTTAATTTTTTAAAAATACTTGGGTTTGAGATTCGTTCTATTCCGTTCGGACTTCTTAATGAGAGAAGCGAATTTATCCTAAAAGATATTATAAATGAAATATCATCTCATAACATAGGGGTAGCAGTTATAGTAAGTATGAATATAACAATTTTAAAAAAGATTAAGGAAAATTTGCTGGGCAAAGATATAAAGTTAGAGATTTATGGTATCTCAAATCTGGTTGGATTTGATGAAAAAAATGTGTTTTTTCCAATTACAGAGGATATGTTGTTATAATAATCTTTTAGAGCCTCATTCAGGTGGTCACTCAATTAATATACAAAATTTAATCGTGGGAGGAGAAAATGCTTTTAAATGAAGAAATAATAGATGAGATTAAAAAAGAGTTTACTGGACTTAAAAATAATGTAAAGCTTATTGTGTTTACACAGGAATTAAACTGTCAATATTGTAGTGAAAACAAGAGACTTGCTGAGGAAGTATCTAAAATTTCTGATAAAATCCAATTAGAAGTATATAATTTTATCAATGATAGAGAAAAAGTTGAAGAATATAAAATAGATAAAATACCTGCTATTGTTGTTGCAGGCAAAGAAAAAGATTATGGTATAAGATTTTATGGTATTCCTGCTGGATATGAATTTTCATCATTAATTGCGGCAATAAAAATGGTTTCATCAGGGGAATCAGGACTAAGTAATGAAACAAAAGAAAAAATTAAAGAAATAAAAAAAACTGTCCATATTCAAGTATTTATTACACCTACTTGTCCATATTGTCCGGGTGCTGTTATTATGGGGCATAAATTAGCATTTGAAAATGAATTTATCACTGCTGATATGGTTGAAGCAACTGAATTTCCAGATTTATCAGATAAATATGGTGTTTATGCTGTTCCTAAAATTATTATAAATGAAGAGATACAATTTGAAGGTGCATTACCAGAGCCTCTCTATATTGAAAATGTATTAAAGGTAAATACAGATAATAAATAAATTATAATTTTATTTCCATTCCAAATTTAATTTCCCTACCAGGCTGTGGAATTCCCTTTATCTCTTCATATTGCTCATTGAAAATGTTTTTTGCTTTAAAAAATAACTTAACATTTTTTAATGTCTCCCTGCTAAAATAGAGAGAAGTAATAGCATAATCACTTTCCTTTCTTATTTTATAAACTGTACATATACTGGTCCCAATATTAAAAACAAATGGAAAATGTATCAAAAAAGAAGATTGGTTTGATGTATAATTTAACCCATATTTTGAAACATAATTTTTAGTGGAATTTGCATAAATATATAAATTACGGAAAGTAAATTTAACATTTTTTAGCAAAAATAATATCAATTCACTTTCTACACCGTAAAATTTTATTTGGCTAATATTTTCAGCATACCATATTGAATCTCGTTCTACCCAGTCAATAACATTATATTCATTTCTATAAAATAATGTATTTTTTAATACAAACATTTTTTCAAAAAAATCAATTCCCATTTCATATGAATTATTTTTTTCAGAGTTCAAATTTTGATTTCCTATGTTATAGGCGTCTTTATAATAGAGTTCAGTAAAAGAAGGCATACGATAAGAGATTCCGCCAGCACCACGCAATTTTAATTTGTATGTGATCCAATAATAAAATCCTATCCCTGGCGAATATAACTTCTCATTGTTGGAATAAAAATCATTTCGTAATGAAACATTTATGCCAAATCTTTCCAAATTATAAAGAATTTCCGTGCCTATAGAAAAATTCTTTCTTGAATGTTTTCCAAGATTAGAACTATCTATTTTTTCAGTATTTTTATTTATTACTGCTGTTATATTTAGATTTTCAATAAGATTAAATCCAAGTATAAAATCAGCGCCATATTTATCCACATAATGAATATTATGATAAAAATCAGGATTATCTTTAGTGAGTATGAAATTGTCATAAGATTTGTTATAATAAAGTTGCGGTTGGATATAAAATCTATTTAATCTCTTAGTGAGTGATACAAAAAAGATATTATTTTCTATTTTTTCTGTTGAAGGTAAATTCTTTCCAGGTGTATAAAAATCGTAAGCTCCAAAATCTTTAGAAATAAAACCATAAAGCAATTTCAAATTTTCATCTTTTTTAAAAGAATAAATTGTTGAAATATTTGCTTTAAAAATGTCATAATCTGTATCATCTCTAAATCCATCAGATTTTTCTTTACTTACATTTATTGATATATCAAATCTTTTAAAAGAATAGCTAAGGGCAACAGATGATTCCAAAGTATTAAAAGTTCCATAACTTATAGAAAGATTCACATTTTGTGGATGGAAATCTTTTGTAATAAAATTTATTGTTCCACCAAAGCCATAACTTCCATATAGAGAAGAGCTATGTCCAGGCATAATTTCTATTCGTTCTATATTATTTAATGTAATGGGAAGATTTAAATTATGATGACCAGACTGTGGATTATTTATTACTATACCATTTATAAGAATCAATGATTGTTCAAAAGTAGTGCCTCGGATTGAAATATCAGATTGAATATTCTGGTACCGTGACTGAACATCTACAAGTCCAAGAAAATTTAATATTTCTTCAATATTTTTAAATCCATTTTCTTGAATATCCTCTTTTGTAATTACAATTACATTTCTGGTAATGCTATGAGATTCTACAGGCTTTTTTGTAGCAGTTACAATAATTGTATCTAAATAATAGTTATTTTCAGCAAATGAGAGATTACATATACATAAAATCAAAAAAATAAATTTATATTTCATTATATGTTCCTTGATTATTTGATATTTCTGCTCAGGTGATAGTTTATTCTCCATAACATTTTTTTTTATGCTATTAACTATACCCATTTTCTATCACCTTTTCAAATTTTATTTTGATCGGTTTTGTTTTAAGTAAGATAAAAGTCCTATCCCTATACCAGGCATATAATGTTCCACTTAATGAATCCACAGTAAGTAATTCATTCCCTAATAAAAAATCAATATTACCGGTAGAGGGGCTAATAAATAACGGATTGGATTTCCCTATATGAGCAAATCCAACAATAACAATCAGTGCAAAA
>CAZSCZ010000014.1:0-13393 GCA_964605455.1 uncultured Spirochaetia bacterium | reverse complement strand
TACAATTATTCCATTATTCTATCATACTGATACTAAAATTCTGCTGTTAAATCAACATAGAACAGATTATCTCTATGACTCTGTATTGTAACCCAAGAATCACCGAAATTTTGTGTCTCGGATGTAAAACTAAAATATATTCCTATAGGTGTTCCCAGATATCCTGGCAATATTGCTTTTGGTGAAAATCTCAATCCAAATCCATACCAGAATTGATATTTCTTCAAATCAATTGAATTAATATCCTTGTATTGCTCACCACCATCTAAAAATAAGACAAGTGCAAAATTCCAGAGTAAAGAAATACGTGTTTCTATTCTTAAAGAGGATAATATATGTTCTGATGAGTATATTAGTATATTATCTCTATAACGTATGTCCGAAAAGGCAATATGATTATAACTTGAAAATAGAAAATCATTTTTTAAATTTAATGCAAAAACAACATTTTTTATAATTAGAAAATATTGACTATAATTAAAGTTAACAATGTTATATCTTCTATCACTAAAAAACATAGAAAATTTATAGATTAAAAACATCCTTACGCCATTAAGTGGAAAATAATTATTATCAGTAGAATTATACAAAAATATTAATTCAGAACTTCTATCATTTAGATTATCTATAGTTGTTATATAAATTTGGTTATTTAAAGGATTTCGTGTTTCCAAAAATTCTTCTTGATATATTTCATTATATTTAAAATAAGCACTTCCGTATTTAAATAATTTCTTACCAATTGTAAGGCTAATTCCCATATTATCCTGACAAAAATTATAATTATATACATCACCACTATCAATTAATCGCCAGCCATTAAATGTTCTGTATAAATGAATATCCCAGAAATAGTCTTTATTGTAATTCGGCTTAGTGTATCTAACATCCCAGGCAGGCTTCCTCCAATTTGGATAATAGTAAACTCCAATATTATATCTATCTCTATTCCCAAATATTGAAGAATCCATCAAAGAAGCACCCAGATATGATGGTCGCATAAGTTGTATTTCAGGAATAGGATATAATGTATAAGAAATAGGCTTTAAAATTATCTCTATATCTTTAAGTTCAGTGGCTTCATTTGTTTTAACTGAAATTTTCACATCTTTATACAATCCTGTTTTTAATAATAATTTTCTATTATATTCAATCTCTTCTTTGTCTGGAACATTATCCCCTTTTTTAAAGGTCAATTCCTGTAAAATAACCTCTTTCTTTAAATTTTCATTGCCTTTTATATGAATGTTTGCGATTTTAGAATCAGTGCTTTCTTGTGCAAAAGTTATATGCATATGAATGAACAATATAAAAATATTTAAGAAAATTAGACAGTATCTAATATTCATTTATTCATTATTTCTCCTTTTTTAATTGGACATTTTTAAAATTACCTTCCAATATACAAGTTTTTGGCAATCGTCTTAATAATTCTGCTTCTAATCTTTCATAGTTCTTTCCTGTATTTATAACAATCTTCTTACCAATTTTTATGTGATACTCAGAAGTATCAAATTCTGACTTTCTAACTATTTTAGAACTTTGTGTACAATTGAAATAGAGAAGTAATATTACAAGTATGAAAATTAAATATTCTTTATATTTTTTAACTTTCATTCTCAACTATTCTTTATTATTTGTAATATTTTAGGTTTTCTAAAAAAAACAAAAATTATTATTTTATTACGATTTTAAGTAGGTAACAGGTATACCTGTTACCTACAAACTATATTTTAACAGGACTAAAGTCCTGTTTCTACATCTTTTTAGAAAATCTGAATTGTTACATTATTTATTATAATCATCTCCATCCGAAAGTCAAATACTTGATGGTTTGTTGGATAATTCAGAAAAAGCATAACTTATGATTAATGTAATTATGAATTATACCACAAAATAAACCACTATCAAACTTTGCAATGATTTGATTGGTTTGTTATAAAAAGAAAATTTATTTGACTTTTATCACCATCTTTATTATTATTAACCCAACAGAGTGTGTTTTATTGGAATGCCTCCTTGATTGTCATAACTGCAAATATACTAACAATGAGGGGGCATTTCAAGTTTTTTTGAAAAAGTTTAGTACTGACGAATGAAGAGTTAATTGTAGAAGTTTGATTCCTGAATAGAACGGCAACAGATTTATCTGACCCGAAAAATAAAGCGGGCTTGATAAATCAAGCCACTATAAACAAAATTTTGACTGTTTAATCTTCATTGGTGTAAATAAAGTATGAATAATAGAGGTTAATATATTTACTGATAGAGGAACGAAGATGATTAATAAACAAGAAACAAAAAAAATCAGAAAAGAAGTAATAGGAAAATCAGCCAAAGGAAAAACAATATCAAGCGAAAATTTAGGAACTTGTTCTGAAGCAGGTTGGAGGTGTGTTGAATGTACTCAGTGGTGGTGTGTAATACGAAACAAAAATGGAGTAAGCAATATTTTAAAAGCAGGAGCTGATAGGATAAGCACAAATCCCGGCATATCAGCAGAAGTCCGAAAAATCGCTGGTATAATTGATCATACATTACTTAAGCCAGAAGCTACAGTTATGCAGATAAGAAATTTATGTAGTGAAGCCAAGAGATTTGGATTTGCTTCGGTCTGTATAAATCCATGTTATGTATCGCTTTGCAGGGATGAGCTTAAAGGGACAGAGGTCAAAGTATGTACTGTAATTGGATTTCCATTAGGTGCAACAACAACTGAGACCAAGGTATTTGAAACAAAAGATGCTATTGCAAATGGTGCTCAAGAGATTGATATGGTAATAAATATTGGATATTTAAAGTCAAAAAATTACTCCAAAGTTGAAGACGATATAAGAGCTGTTGTTCAAGCTGCCAGAGGTATGACTGTAAAAGTTATAATAGAAACTGGACTTCTTACAGATGATGAAAAGGTTAAAGCCTGTGAACTTGCAAAAGCTGCAGGTGCTCATTTTGTAAAAACATCTACAGGATTTATCAAAGGTGGCGCAACTGTTCATGATATTGAACTTATGCGACGAACTGTTGGAAGTTCTATGGGTATTAAAGCCTCTGGAGGTATTCGGACATTTGAAGATGCTAAAGCAATGGTAAAAGCAGGTGCAACAAGGATAGGTGCAAGTGCAAGTGTGGCTATTATTAAAGGCGAAAAATCAATTTCAGGATATTAATCTATGAAAAAATTTTTAATTATTATTCT
Source organism: uncultured Spirochaetia bacterium (assembly GCA_964605455.1). Classification (GTDB taxonomy): domain Bacteria; phylum Spirochaetota; class JAHITG01; order JAHITG01; family JAFGFC01; genus CAZSCZ01. The sequence continues at coordinate 10,194 of CAZSCZ010000014.1, read as the reverse complement.
CGCTATTATCGCTATAATTCTTTTTTCCTATTACCTTTACTATGAAGGAATATTTGAGAAAAAAATAGAGTTAAATCTTTCTTATTCTATTCCACTTGAGACAAGTCCACCTGAATTAAATTTGAAAAGTATTACAGATATAAAAGATGCATTTCGTTATCTAATCAATAAGTCACAAAAAAGCATATATATTGCAGGACTTTATTTTACAAGTAAAATAAATTGGCGAATCAGACGTGATTTAAAACGAGCAATAAAACGAGGTGTTAAAATTAAATTTTTGCTTCAAGATTCAGATTTTTCAAGAAATGAATTAAGAAAATTGCACATAACCAAATATCCTAATGTTGAAGTTCAATTTATAAATATAGCTCCACTTGGTCAAAAGAAATGGGGACAGTTTCATAATAAATATGCAATTTTTGATAAAAAGTATGCAATTGTTGGTAGTGCAAATTTCAGTTATCCTGCTTTTAATCATAATGTTGAAATAGATGCATTAATTGTTGATAAAGATATAGTTTATCAGCTTACACAAATATTTTTTCAAGATTTAAGATATGGTAAATACAAAATTTTTCCTATAATAAAGCCAGCTTATTTTAATTTTTCCAATTTAATTTTAAGACCCATATTTCTTGCTGAAAGTGCTCCACGTGAAATAAATATTCCTGAGTTACCAGATATATCTGATGTAATAGAATTTTTACTTAAAAATGCTAAAAAAGAGGTTGTCCTTGAAGTTTATGCTTTTACATCAAATAAAATAAATTATCCTCTTTTTTACAGGCTTATGTGCTCAGCTATAAAAAAGAATATTACGATAAAACTATTGATAAATTCAGAGTGCTATGAAAAAAATAAATATGTAAAATTCGCAATAGATGAATTGAAAAAGTTAGGTATAAAAATAAAAAAACTGAAGATTAAAGAAATTACAAATGCTGAATACAGTGCAATGCATAGTAAAGTGCTAATTGTAGATAAAAAATATGTTTTACTTGGAAGCAGTAACTGGACAAAAAGTGGTATGCTTGAAAATAGAGAAATTGCAATTGTAAGTTCCCAAACACAGTTTGTTTATCCCTTATATAAAAAATTTTATAAAGACTGGAATTCCAAATTTTCTGAAATTATACAATGAAACAGTTTAATATATTTATAAATCTTATTTTAATATCTATTTTTATTCTTTTTAGCGTAGTATTTACTTATATTTTAATAAATGAACCTTTGCTTGGTTTTATATTAAAATCTCATACTACTTTAAGAAATATATTTTTTCTGTTTTTGTATAAAATAATTCATCTTCATTCAGATTTTGTAATATTTTCACTGGGATTAAGTTTTATTCTTTTTTACGGATTTTCTCCTATTAGTCTTTTCAAAGCGGCACATTATAAAATTTTTATTCTTACTGCCCCACTAATTCTTGCTATATCGGTTTTTTATTTTGAAAATTTTTGGTTTCAAAGGTATAAAAATATATATGTTCAAAAAGAAAAGAAAATTAAAAACAAAATTTTTAACAATAGTATAGATTATACAAAATTTTTTAATAATAAAATAGAAAAATACAGATTTGATAATGAGGAAATTTTATTTTTTATTAAAAATAAGAATAAAAATTATGCAGAAGGCTTTGTAATTTATAATGGTAAATTTTTAAATATTGGAAAATTTCAATGCAATATTAAAAACAATAATTTTCAAATTAAATCCTTTTCAGGAAAGGTGATAAATATAAGTCTAAGTAAAAATGAAAATCCATTATGGACAAGATTAAAACAAAAATATGATAAAATATATCCTTATGCATTTTTATTATTTATTTTGATTCCTTTATCATTACTATTTAATAATAGCGGCTGGCATTTAAGAACAATAATATTTTTAATAATATCTGTTCCGCTTTACATATATGCCTTTAATTATTATAACAAATTAATTCTTTCAATTAAAATAAATTTAAAATTTCCTTTCAAATTGCTTGAGATTAATGACATTTTATTATCAATTTCATATATAGTAATTGGGAATTTTTTATTTAAAATAGCAAATTCAGTAAGAAAAATAAAAACGAGGATTGACATTGCAAAAATTAAAAGAATTAACCATTAACAAAATTGTTGTTAATTTATTTATTTTACTTATAATTATGATTCCTATTCAGATTATAATAGGATATATTAAATTTTATTCACTTTCATATCAAAGTGAAGTTTTAAAAGATTTTTTATATGTATATATGCTTGATAAATTAATATTTTACTTACCTGCAATATTTATTACTACATTATTCTATACTATAAATTCGTCTTTTCCTGATTCTATAAAGAAATCAATGAATATAGATAATAAAGCAATTTTTTCGTTTTATTCAAAGATAGGAATTGTATTTGTAATTTTCAATATTTTAGTAATAGAATTTTTGAGCACAACACTACTGCTACAAAAAGAAAAACTTGAACTTAAAAATAAATTTGTTAAGATGAAGAATGAAAAATTAAAAAATGTAACAACATTATATAAAGAAGCAGAAAAATATTTACAAAAAAAAGATTATTACAAAAGTCTTGAATTATATCAGGAAATTTTAATAATATTACCTAATTATCCTTTAGCAAAAGACCGTATAAAATTGATAGAAGAAAAATTAATAATACAAAAAGAAAATAAATTTAAAAGTTTATTACAAGAAGGAATAAATAATTTTAATAATAGGAAATATAAAAAAGCCCTAAAATTTTTAGAAAGAGCACTTAAGATTAATCCAAATTCTAAAGAAGCGTTAAAATATTATAATTTATCTCTACAAGAACTTAATATAAAACAAAAACAATTAATAAAAGATAGATATAGCTATTTAATTATTCTTTACAAAGAAGAAACTCCTGAAGTTTTAAAACGACGCAGAATTTATCAACTTATGAAAAAAGGAAGAACCGAATTTATAAACAAAAATTATTTGAATGCGAAAAATATATTTAAACAGATTTTGCTTGAAGATACAACGCATTATGGAGCAAATTATTATCTTTCATTAATTAATCAAAGATTGTCACAGATTACATATTTTACCACAATTAATGACAAGATTATAAAGAGTGGAACATTTTATTTCATAACAAAAGATGAAATTGTTGTTCCAGAAAAATTAGCAAAATCTGATTTAAATGAATACATATTTTTTAATACAACATTTTACAAATATAAAGATAATAGACTCATAAAAAAGTTGACAAAAAAATATGGATATTACAATCATAAGAAAAAGAAGTTTGAATTTATTAATTCATTTATAACCGACAAGAAGCCTTATTATGTAAAAAATATAAATCCAGAAACAATGTGGTATTTAAATGATATAATAGATTCACCTGAAAATTTTCCGTTTTATAAAATAATTAATTTTTTCAATTATTTTGTAAAGAAAAATAAATCTATTATTAGTTTTGCTTATATTATAATAACAAAAATTAATTTTTATTTAATTTTAATCTTGCTTTTTATTTTTAGTTTATCCTTTGGCTTAGCAATAAGACGGAAAACAGGAACATCTAAGATAGGATATATAAGCTTTATATTTCTACCAATTCTTGCTATAATTTTCAACAAAATATTTATAAACTTATTTTACTTTACCAAACGAATAATAAAGATTTCAATTATGCATTCTATATTAGGAAGTATAATTTCACTTATGGTTGTTTATATATTAATGAGTATAGTGTGTAGTAAGGTCAAGTCTTGAATTTATACCTTAAAATAATTTGACATTTGTTTATAATTATATTATATATACAGGGGTGAAACCCTTTCAGGCTGTGCGATTATGGGCAAAATAATGCGATGCTTCAGCCTCTGAAGTTAGCGTAGTTTGAAAACGCCGTCTATCTATTAGACGGCTATTCAGTAATTTAGAAATGACAATATTTTAATTGTTTATATATCTTAAATTATAATTTCCGAACAGTCTAATTAATAAAATAATAGATAAAAATGGATATAGAATTAAAAGAAAGATTTAAAGGATGTATTATAGGTGTTGGGATTGGAGATGCATTAGGAGCACCAGTTGAAGGTTTTACAGAAGAGGAAATAAAAGAAAAATATGGCGAAATAAAAGATTATGTTACTAATAAATCGCTGGAATTAAAAAGAGGTGAATATACAGATGATACCTCAATGACTTTATGTATTTTAGAAGCACTTGTTGAAAATGGCTTTTTTGATATTCATTCTATTATAAAAAAATTTTTAAAATGGTTCAATGAACATCCCAAAGGAATTGGAAATACTACTTTTAATGCTCTATATTTAATAGAGCAAGGATATACATATGATGAAGCGAGTAAGATGGCTTACACTACCCTATCAGCTGGAAATGGAGCTGCAATGAGAGTTGCACCTATACCACTATTTGACTATAAAAAAGGTATAGAAACAGTTGTCCAGGATACCATTGATGCGAGTATAATTACCCATTACCACCCTGAGTCAATAGCTGGTGCAATAGCAACGAGTCTAATTATTTATCATAATATTCATAGGGGTGATAAAAATAAATTAATTGAATTTCTGCTTGGCAAAGGACGCGAATTTATTCAAAATAATAAAATATTAAATGCAATTGAAAGTGTACCTGAAATTTCAGAAAATGAACTTCAAAGAGGTGGATATATTGTTGATACATTAAAAACAAGTTTATGGATATTTTTAAATACAGAAAATTTCATTGAGGCGATACAAAATTCTGTAAATGGCGGAGGCGATACAGATACTATAGGTGCAATTGTAGGTGCATTTGCAGGAAGTTATTATGGAATAAAAAATATTCCCGAAAATTATATAAAAGCACTTAAAAATTCAAATTATATAATGGAACTTGCTGAAAAATTATATGAAATAAGTATATTAGATAAAATGTACTTTTAAAAATGACAAAAATAGATAAAATAGAAGATTTACTTAAGAACATAAATATAGATAAGCTGGAAATTGAAAAAGATGAGAAAATAAAGCAGATTGAAAAATTATTAACACAAAAAGAAAAAATTTCTGACCAAGACATTCAATTTTTAAAAGAATATGAAAAAAAATTAAAATCAATTTATCCTACTCTTACAGAACAAGATATTAAAAAAACTAATCTGTATATTTATCAGGTGCTTAAGCAATCAGAAAAAGAAAAGCAACCAGAAGAAGAAACTTCTCAAGAGAATGTAGAATTTAAATATAAAGTAACAATTACAGCTGATGAACAACAATGTTTCTTAACACTCCAAAATATTTCTAATTATACCATAAGTTATGATGATATAATTAATATATTAAATAAACATAATGTAACAATGGGGATACAAGAAGATAAAATAAAGTCAATAGTTGAAAGATGCAATAAAGGTGAAACTATAAAAGATGAACTTGTTGCAGAAGGGAAGATGCCGGAAGTTGGTGAGCCTGCATATTTTATATTCAAATTTAAAAATGATGAATCACTTGTGAGAAAGTATCTCAAAGAAAAGTTAAAATCTATGGAAGAGATAAGTGAAACGAGAGAAGGTGAAGAGAAGAAGGAACCGAAGGATGATAAAGATATTGAATCCTTGATAGAAGAAGAATTAAAAAATAAAAAAATATTATGTGGTGTTGTAAAAAAGAGAGAGATTTTAGCTAAAAAAGTTCCACCAACTAAAGGAAAAGATGGATTTACTGTTACAGGAAAGATTATACCTGGCAGACTTGGTGAAGATGCACAACTCCGAATTAAAAGGAATGTTAAATTTGATAAAGATAATAACTTATATATTGCTGAAGCTGATGGGGAAGCTATTTTAGACGAAAATCTTTTATGGGTAAGAAGATATACACCTGGTTCATTCCATATAAGGATTTCAAATGATGAGATGGCAGTATATTTAACTATCATTCCTTCAATTGGGGGAGCTGAGCCTGCTTCTATAGAGGCTATAAAAGCGGAATTACAAAGAAATAACATACAAGTAAAAATTGATGAAGATTTAATTAAGAAATCTATAAAAGAAGCTGAAGAGAAGCATAGAGCAGTTTATAATATAAAAATAGCAGAAGGAAAAAAACCAATAAATGGTGATGACGGTCGGATTGAATACAAAATAAGAATCGCTTCCGGTAGAAAATTTAAAGTACTTGAAGATGGAAGAATTGATTTTAAAGAACAAGATTTAGTAACACTTGTAAAAAAGGACTCACTTATAGCAGTATTATATAAGCCAACATCAGGCAAACAAAATGGAATGACTGTTACAGGAAAATTACTTCCAGCCGAACCGGGTAAACCATTTAGTATGGAGGCTGGTAAAAATGTAAGAGCTGTTGACTATCCGGATAAAACGGAATTTTACTCAGAAATAAATGGGCATTTAAAAATTGAATATACTACTCTAACTGTTTTACCTGTTTATATTGTAGAAAATGATGTAGATTTTTCTACAGGCAACATTAATTTTCATGGTGATGTAATAATTAGAGGAGATATAAAAGATGAATTTAAAGTATTTGCTGAAGGTGATATAATTGTAAATGGCAATATTGGAGCAAGCGAAATTACTGGAATGAGAGATGTAATTGCAAAAAATGGGGTATTGGGAAAAAATAAAGGAAAAATTGTCTGTAATAGGAACTTTTATGGTAGATTTGTTGAAAATGGCTATATTGAAGCAGAAAAAGATGTAACTGTAGAAAAAGCAATTATTAATAGCAGGATTTTTGCTAATGGTAGTGTAAATGTTGTTAGAGATAGAGGTCAAATTATAGGTGGAGAAATTTGGGCTGGAAAGAAAATATCAGCCAAATTAATTGGAACTTCTACTGGGGCTAAAACTGAATTAACCGTGGGATATAATTTTAAAATTAGAACAGAATTGGAAAATATTAGAAAAAAACGTGAGGAATACACTAAAACATTAGTTAGATTAGATGAAATAATTAAGCAATTATTTAAAGAACAATCTACTACAAAAAATTTTACTGATGATATGAAAAAGATATATGCTGAATCTGTCCGAAAGAAAGCATTAATTGTAGGATATTTGCATAAATTAAAACAGAGGGAATCTGAATTAAGCAAAAATTTAATAATTGATGAATCGCCAGAGATAATAGCTTATGAAACAATTTTCAGTGATGTAAAAATAAATTATCTTAATAGAATCTTTATAATTCAGGACTCACATTATAAAGTGAAAATCAAAAAAGAGCCGGAGAAAAATAAGGTAACAATAATAGAGTTATCATAAACGCACATCTATTCCTTTTCTTTTTAAATATTTTTTTACTTGAGGAATTGTAAATTCTCTAAAATGAAACAAAGAAGCTGCAAGGATAGCATCTGCTTTACCTTCAACTATTGCCTCATAAAAATGATAAAGTTTTCCTGCCCCACCTGACGCAATAACAGGAATCTTGAGATTTGAACTTACAGTTTTTAAGAGCTTAATATCATATCCAGATTTTGTGCCATCTTTATCCATACTTGTCAATAGAATCTCACCAGCACCCAATTTTTCACATTTTTTTGCCCATTTTATTACATCCAATCCTGTAGGGGTTCTGCCACCATGAATAAAAACTTCCCATTTATTTGTGTTTATCTTTTTAGCATCAATAGCAACTACAATACATTGACTGCCGAATTTTCGGCTTGCTTCTTTTATTAATTCAGGGGTTTTTACAGCCTGAGTATTAATGGAAATTTTATCAGCACCTGCTCTTAGTATCTTTGTTATATCAGAAATCGTCCTAAGCCCCCCACCTACTGTAAACGGAATAAATATCTTTTCTGCAATTCTTTTTACAACATTTATTAGAATTTCACGGCGTTCATAAGAAGCTGTAATATCAAGAAATACAAGTTCGTCTGCCTTATCTCTATCATAAAGAATTGCATTTTCAACCGGGTCACCGGCATCTCGTATATCTACAAATTTTGTCCCTTTAACTACTCTACCTTTATCAATACCAAGACAAGGAATTATCCTTTTTGCCAGCATATTCTATTATTTCCTTTAAATTTATTTTACCTTCATATAATGCTTTCCCAATAATTACACCTTTTATTGCAGGAAGATTTAAACTTGTAATCATTTTAATATCCTTAAAACTGGATATACCGCCAGATACAATAATTTCCATTTCTGGAAATTCCTCAGCAATTTTTTTGTATAAATTAATATTAATACCTGTAAGCGTCCCATCACGACTAATATCTGTAACAATAATTTTATAAAATCCATAATCCTGCAATTTATTTAAGAACTCGTTCCATTTAATATCAGTTTCTTTAATCCAGCCTTGTGTTCTTAATTTTTCATTTTTAATATCAATTGATACAACTATATATTTACTAACTTCTACAATATTTCTAAGAAAATCTTTATTTTCAATTGCTACTGTGCCTATTATTACTCGCTCTATTCCTATATCAATTAAATCATTAATAGTTTTAATATCTCTTATACCACCACCTACTTCTATTGCAATACCAGTTTTTTCTTTTATTTTTTTTATAATTCCAAAATTCTTCATTTTTCCTTCTTTAGCACCATCAAGGTCAACAATATGAAGTAATGAGGCGCCATCACTTTTCCATTTTAAAGCAGGCACTAATGGATTGTTAAAATAAACTTTTTGTTCAGTATATTCTCCACGCGTAAGTCTTACACATTTACCATCTTTTATATCAATTGCAGGTATAATTAACATTTTACTTAATTCCTATGGTCGTGGAATTTCCTCTTTTGTAAATCCTTTCTCTGTTACATATCCATATACTAATGGCGGCACCCTTACAGGATTATCATTAAATGTATATGCAGTTAACAATTTCTCTTTTGCGTTCTTTAATTTTTCTTTACTATTTGCATAAATGCTTACAAGAGCTTCTCCTTTTTCTACTTTATCACCTACTTTTTTATGTAAGATAAAACCTACTCCATAATCAATTTTAGAATCCATTGTTTCCCTTCCAGCACCAAGCATTACAGCACTTACTCCTACTGTGTAAGCATCAATATCACTTATATAACCAGATTCAGGAGATTTTAGTTCTTCTACAATATTTGCACCAGGAAAAAGTGAATAATTATCTATTACTTTTGGATTTCCACCTTGGCATTCAATCATTTTTTCAAGATACTCAAGCGCCTTTCCAGAATCTATCATTTCTTTAGCAATTTTTCGTCCTTCTTCTATATCATTTGCAATTTCAGCAAGTGCAAGCATTCTTGAACTATGAACAAGCACAAGTTCAGTATAATCATTTGGTCCATTTCCTTTAAGAGTCTCAATAGCCTGAATCATTTCAAGGGCATTTCCAACAGCTTTTCCTAATGGTTGATTCATATCAGTAATATACGCAAACATCTTTTTTCCCAAATTTATACCTATTTCAATCATTGACTGCGCCAATGCGATAGAATCTTCAATTTTTTGCATAAAAGCCCCTTTACCTGTTTTAACATCAAGCACAAGGGCATCCATTCCTTCTGCAAGCTTTTTACTCATTATACTTGCAGAAATCAAATCAATGCTATCAACAGTAGCAGTAACATCACGTAAAGCATACATCTTTTTATCAGCAGGTGCAACATTTTCAGATTGTCCCATAATAACACATCTCGTCGTCTTTAGAATCTTTTCAAGTTCTTCATTAGTGAGAACAATAGTATAACCAGGTATTGATTCAAGCTTATCAATTGTGCCGCCAGTATGTCCCAGACCTCTTCCTGACATCATTGGCACAATTCCACCAGCAGCAGCTACAATTGGTGTCAAAGCAAGTGAAACACCATCACCTACTCCACCAGTGCTGTGCTTATCAACTTTAATACCTGATATATGTGATAAATCAAACTTATCGCCTGAATTAAGCATTTCAAGTGTAAGCTGTGCTCTTTCCTGAGGAGACATCTTTCTAAACCATATTGCCATCAAAAAAGCTGCCATCTGATAATCAGGAATATCTCCTTTAGTATAACCCTTTACCATAAATGAAATCTCTTCATTTGCTAATTCTTCCCCATTCCGTTTTTTTAAAATAATATCATATACTCTCATTACTGTTAACTCACTATAAATATTATAGACTGTTGCTCCTATAAAGATAACATATTAGAAGGCTTAAATTTTCATTATATCCTCAATTCCAATATC
>CAZSCZ010000013.1:0-22525 GCA_964605455.1 uncultured Spirochaetia bacterium | reverse complement strand
AATAAATAAATTTTATAATCTTGAAACTCTTGAGTTCTTAAGTATTATAAATCGCAAAACAAAATCATATATTAAAAATGGTAATATCATTACTGAAGAATTTATACTTAATAAATATAAAAAATGGTTTCAAGATGCTTTTACACTTGTCAGCTCTCATGTTCATATAAAGTGCTATCAAGCCTTTAATTTCTAAACATTATTTATAGTTAACCTCATAAAACAATAGGTTCTTGCGTAAAACGAATGAAAAAAGTCAGAAAATTATGGAAATTTTTCCATTTTTATTTGTATATAATTATTATGAAAGAAAAAGATTTAGTTTTATTATGGAAAAGTTTATCAATGCAAAAAAACAAAGAGATTATCCTTAAAACAAAGGATGGCAAGCAAATACCAGTAAAGGTATTATTTCCAGGTGAATTTAATATAAATGAAGGACCTGATTTCCAAAATGCAAAATTAATTATTCAAGGGAAAGAAATTGTTGGGGATATAGAATTTCATATTCATTCTTTAGATTGGTTTAAACATAGACATTTTGAAGACGAAAAATATAATCGGGTGGTGCTCCATATTGTTTTATCTCATAATTCAAAATTCCGAATAGAAAATAAAAATAAGGTAAGAATAAATACACTAATAATAGATAAAGAGCACTATGGCATTGAAAACATTTCTAATTTGAACGAGAATCATTTAAACATATATACACGGCTTCCTTGTTTTTATCTTTTGATGCGAAAATCAAATAAATTTCGGATTCCCGTGATTTTGCAAAATGCAGGAAAAAAGAATTTGCTTGCTAAAATTAAAAGAACTTTTCAATATTATAATAAATGCATAACCAAATACAATAATATATGGGAAACATTTAATCAAGTATTATATTTATCTTTATTAAGGGCATTTGGCTACGAAAAAAACAAATATGGATTTGAAAAATATGGAAAAGATATAGAGTATAAGGAGTATGTATATTTAATAAAAACTGGTAAAGAGAGAAAGTTATATAAAATGCTTAAACCATATATAATTACCTGTCGGACCCGTCCCTGTAATTTCCCATATATAAGATTTAATCAATTTCTGAATCTGATTAAAAATACAGGAAATGTCTTATTCAAACAAATAATGAAAATTTTTATTTGCACAAAAGATTTTAATCAATTCGCAAAAAAATTCCAAAACATAATAAATTTAACCAGCACACATAAAATAGGGACCCAACGAGTAAAAATTATTTTATACAATGCGATTTTTCCTGTTCTCTATCTATATTTTAAAGTTATACACAATTATCCAGAAAAAAATAAATTAATAACATATTGGCTTCAAATAAAGGGATTTGAGAACAATCACATAATAAAAAAAATGCACAAACTTTTAAATTATAATTTACCTAAGAATCTTGAAATATACAATCAAGGGCTAATGTATCTTTATAGAAAATTTTGTATGCATAAAAAATGTGAAGAATGCGAGCTATACAAAAAATTAAGTGAATAATTAATTATACAGAAATAAAAATTTTTCTGGACATTTGAAAATAAAATATTATAATTTATAACCTTTGAATTAAAAATGAATTCGTATATAGTTATTAGTATAGCGATTTTAACTGGTATTATATTTGCTATTTTGAGTGAAAAATGTCGGGCACCTTCTGTAGCAGGATATATAATTGGTGGTATTATATTTGGTCAAATTCTTACATATTTTACTAATGTAAATATTATAAATGAATTAAATATTTTCAGCACAATTGCATTAAGTTTTATTGCGTTTACTGTTGGTGGTGAATTAAAATTAAAAGATTTAAAATATTTAGGCAGATCTATATTTTATATTGTGATATTAGAAACAACATTTGCGTGCATATTAGTAACTGTAGTAACATATTTAATCACAAGGAATCTGGCATTATCATTAATTTTAGGTTCTATATCTGCAGCGACAGCACCTGCAGCTACTGTAATGGTAATTGAACAGTATAATACAGCAGGGCCGCTTACTACTACTTTGCTTGCAGTTGTCGGACTGGACGATGCTGCAGCATTAATTATTTATAGTTTTGCTATATCATTTGCAAGAGTATTGCTTTTACCTAATGCTCACCCTGACATTTCTATTACTGTATTTCATCCTATTTTAGAAATTGGCGGTTCATTTATATTAGGAACAATTTTAGGTATGATAGCAGGAATATATATAAGAAAAAGAAATACAACAAAAATAGAGAATCTATCAGCACCATTAGGATTTATATTATTAATAACAGGAATAGCCCGAATTTTTCATTTCTCTGGAATACTTGCAAATATGGCTTTTGGATTTGTTCTAACTAATTATGCACCACACAATAGTAGACGAATATTTAGAAGTTTGCGAGAATTTGCGCCACCAATATATATAATATTCTTTGTCCTTGCAGGCACACGTTTGGATTTAAGATTGTTACCAAGTCTTGGAATTCTTGGTTTTGCTTATCTTCTTTTTAGAATGGCTGGAAAAATCTTCGGTGCTTCCTTAGGTGCAATTTTATCAAAAGCACCAAAAACTGTAAAAAAATATATCGGATTGGGTCTTGTATCTCAAGTAGGCATTGCTATAGGATTGGCAGTAATTATATATAATGAAATGATAGCTTTTAAAGAATATGGAATAAAATTAGCAAATATCATAATAAATATATTGCTTGCAACTACAATAATAACTGAAATTATTGGTCCAATAATGGTAAAGTTTGCCTTGACAAAAGCAAATGAAATAGGAAAAAGAAATTACTAATTTAAGAGGTGATAAAATTATGAAAAGAATAAAAATTTCAAAATATATAAAAAAAGAGCATATAAAATTTATAAATTCAGTAAAGAAAAAAGATGCTTTAAAAGAAATGTGGAAAATTATTGCAGATAAGCCAGAAATTGGTGACCCAAACGAACTGTATAAAAAATTTATTGAACGTGAAAAGATTATGAGTACAGGTATCGGTGCCGGCATTGCTGTTCCTCATGTTAAGCTAAATTCTGTTAAAGATTTCGTAATTGCTATAGGAATAAGTAAAAATGGTATAAAATTTGATTCACTTGATGGTAAACCTGTTCATATAATAATTATGATTGCAGCACCTGCTCATAAACACGCAGAATATCTAAAGTTACTCGCACAAATTGTGCTTATATTAAAAAATCCAGAATTAAGAAAAAAAATTATTCGTTCAAAAAATGAAGATGAAATCTTTGAGCTATTAAACAACAAATAAGGAGCTAATAATGTATCAAGTAATAATATTTGTATATGATGAAAAATATCTTGAAGATATTATGACCGCATTAACAGCTATAGGTACTTATGAGGCTTTTGTAGTTGAAGGATTAAATATGGCTAATGTGCTTGCATTTAATGTTCCAATTTTTGCAGGCTTGAGAGCTGAATTAAAACAGAGCCCAAAATTCTGTAGAATAATTTTTACTTTTATAGATGATAAAGAAACTATTGAGGAATTATTTGAGGCAATTGAAGATTCTGGTATTAATAACAAAAAAAAGAAAATATTTTCTATTGTCTATTTCCCTGTTGAAAAGTTAGAATAAATTTCATTTGTATTACATTATTGTATCGCCCAAATCTTTCTTGTCTATGCGGGCAAGATATTCTTTATAATATTTTTCGCTAATCTCTCCTTTCTTAAAATTACTTGGAGAAAAAGTGTTCACTATAACCTTGTTCTTAACATACACAGGTGCTTTTGTTCGTATTGCTATTGAAATAGCATCCGATGGCCTTGCATCTATTTGTTTTATCTTGAATCTTGTTTTATAATATATTTTTGCATAATATGTGCTCTCTTTTAAATCATCAATTTCTATCTTTACAATTTTTATATTGTTTGCTTTAAGAAAATTTATAAATAAATCATGCGTAAGAGGCCTTGGAGGAGTTACCTTCTCAAGTCCTAACAATATAGAAGAAGCTTCAAGTGGACCAACCCATATTGGTAATACCTTTTTCCCTTCAGAATCTCTTAAAATTACAATTGGAAGATTTGATTTCGGATCCATATAAATTCCTACAACTTTCATTTCTATTGATTCCATTTGTTTTTACCTCCTATTATTAAATGCTCTCTTCCATTTCTGGATCAAAAAAATCCAATTTTAATGTATAAATTTAAAAATCGTAATAAGCAATGTTATCAAAGCAAATCCAATAGTAAAAAATGTGAACATCATTGTGAAGCGCTTGTTCATATCTTCAAATCGCTTATTCATATCCTCAAATCGCTTGTTCGTAGATTTTTGCATATCTTCAAATCGCTTGTCCATAGATTTTTGCATATCTTCAAATCGCTTGTTAATAGATTTAAACCCTTCTTTTACAGTAACCTCTATCTCATTTAATTTCAACATTATTTCACTATCACGTTTTTCCGCTTCTTTCTTATCTTCAAAATTATTTACAATAATAGTAACAAAATGTTTAACAGATTTTCTATCTTTTTTTTCTATTGCTTCCATCAGCTCATCTTCAAGCATCTCAGCTACTACTGCCATTTTTCTCTCCTCGTTTAAAAATTTTATATAAATTTACCCATTTATTTCTTACTTGTCAATATTTTTTTGCCTAAAAATGTTCAACAAATTTCAAAAACAGGACATCCTTTTATTTTATCTTTTTATTTATAAATAACAGCTTCTAAATATTAACCTCTCTATACTGGACACTTACCTGAAAGTTTATATAAGAATAATTTCAAAAAATTATCTAAAAATTTCCTTTCTCTTAACTTCATAGTCTATTATAGTAAATAATATAATGCATTTTCCAAATTTTTCAAGATATTTTTTAAAATTTCTAAAAACTAATTTTAAACCATCTCCTTATCTTTTTATTTTTATAAGAGTGTTGAAAAAATATTTTATAATTTACAAAGTTGTGCACCGTCCCCGGGCACCAGTCACTTTTTTGTTGACTTTAAAAGTTCATTCTTTAATTTTGAAAATTCTATGAAAAAATTATCAAGTATTGTAATTATAGGCAGACAGAATGTAGGAAAATCTACTCTATTCAATGCATTAGCTAAAAAGAGAATTGCTATTGTATCACCAACTCCGGGAGTTACGCGAGATTATATTGAAAAAGAAATATCAATTGAAGGGAAAAAATTTAATCTTATTGATACAGGAGGAATAACACAAAAAGGCAATGGGGACGAGATTGAATATCTTGTTTCACTCAAAACAATGGATATTATAAAAAAAGCCTCTCTCTTGCTCTTTGTTGTAGATAAAAAAGGTGTCACACCAATAGATCAGGAAATTGCTGACATTATTCGTAAGAGAAACAAAAGGTGCATTATAATAGTAAATAAAGTTGATACCCCAAAACAAACCAAGCAAAAGGAACTATTTGCAGAATTTTATTCACTGGGATTTGATACAATTGTTCCTGTTTCAGCAACACATAGAAACAATTTTGCAGAACTTTTTGAAAAAATTCTTGAGTTGTCTCCCACTTCAAATAAAGTAGTAACTTCGGAAGAACCTATAAAAATTGCTATTGTGGGAAAACCAAATGTTGGAAAATCTTCAATTTTGAATAAAATTTTAAATGCAGAACGTTCTCTTGTTACAGAAGTGCCTGGCACAACACGAGACAGCATTGATACAGAAATAACTTATTGCGGGAAAAAAATAATTTTGATTGATACTGCAGGAATAAGACGAAAATCAAGAGTAAAAGAAGATTTAGAGTATTATAGTGTTAATCGCGCAATAAAAAGCATAAAGAGGTCGGATATTGTGCTTATTGTGCTTTCTGCACCTGAAGGAATCTCATCTCAAGATAAAAAAATATTCTATCTTGTGCAGGAGGCACAAAAAGGTGCCATAATAGTAATAAATAAATGGGACCTAATCTCAAAAGAAAACAAATCAACTTCTATTTATAAAAATATCTTAAATCAAAAATTTCCATTAATATCCCATCTCCCTTTAATTTTTACTTCTGCAAAGACAGGTTTAAGAATAAGTAAAATACTTCCGCTTTCATTACAAGTATATGAAAACTATAACAAACGCATTTCCACACAGGAATTTAATAAATTTATTCAGAATATAGTAAACAAATATAGTCCACCACAAGAAGGTGGAATGATAAAAATATTTTACGGCACACAAGTTAGCACTAAACCACCATTTTTTGTTTTATTTACAAATAACCCACACAAAATAAAAGACAATTATAAACGATTTCTTATTAATAAACTTCGTGAAAAATTTCAATTCACTGGCTCACCTATTATTTTAAAATTCAGAAAAAAATAAATCTTACCGATAAAAATTAAAGAGATTATAAACTGCAAAAGGAGAGTTTTATGAATAAAATAAGACTTCTAAAGTTATGGCAGAGATCTCTAAAACTTTATCCTAATACCAAGCATAAAAAAAATATAGAGCGTATTATTGAATATATTAAACAAGACATTTAAGTTGTATTACTTTATCCTTATATAGGCTTTAAGTTTTACTGGATTTAACAAGGAGAAGAAAATATGGAAAAAATTACACGAAAAGAATTAAAGAAGAGAATAATTTCAAATTTTATAAAATTTATAGAATCACATCCTAATCTTACAAATGATGAAATGATAAAAGATGCTTTTTTAAAATTAAAATCCACCATAAAAAAAGATGAGACTTAAAAATATTCGTAACGAAACAATAGAATTTGTCAGATGTAATCTTTGCGCCAAAGATAATACGCGGGACCTTATACTTTTTGATGAGTATAAATATGTGCAATGTAATAACTGTGGATTAATTTATCAAAATCCTCGGCCAGTTTTTAAAGATTTAAAGAAAAGGTATTCAGAAAAATATTTTCAATATGAAATTAGAAACCACCACAATTTTTTTCTACTAATGAAACAGACATTAAATGATATAAAATTTTTTACAAAAATCTCTTCTCAAATTCCTAAGCCGAGAAAATTTTTGGACATAGGTTGTGCAACAGGCTTACTTCTAAATTATATAAGAAATTTTGATTGGCAAGTAAAGGGCATTGAGATATGTAAGCAATCTGTAAAATATGCAAGAAAGAATTTTAAACTTGATATTTTTCAAGGCACTTTAGAACAAGCAAAATTTAAACCGAACACATTTGATGTTATTCACTTTTCACATTTAATAGAACACCTTCCGGAGCCACTTTCAACATTAAAAAAGATTTATAAAATATTAAAAAAAGATGGATATATACTTGTTACAACTCCAAGAATTGATAGTTTCCAAGCGTGGTTATTTAAAGAGAATTGGCGCTCATTTCATAGAGACCATCTTTATATATTTTCCCGAAAAACTTTAACAGAATTCATAAAAAAAGCAGGATTTAAAATAAAAAAATTTATCTCATGGGGTGGAATAGAAAAAGGGCGAACAAATCAATTTATAAAAACAATTGCAGATAAACTGGCGAAATTTTTAAATATAGGTGATGTTATGTTTGTCCTTGCACAAAAGTAGAACTCCATAAAATTTCTTGACTAATATTAAAAAAAAATTAAATTATTGAATAATATGATTATATGAAATTTTACGATACAGTATATTGATAAATTATTATTAATAATATTAACTGAGCTATATTATGCAAGTAGAATATATCAATCCATTTATAATTAGTGCAATAGAAATATTTGAAAAGGTAGCTAATATTGAACTTAAAAAATCAAATCTCCAGATAAAAAAAAGCACTGCGCCATCAAATGAAATTTCAATTATTATAGGTATAACTGGCAATTTTGAAGGTCAAGTAGTATATAGTTTTAAGCAACATACTGCGCAACGTATAGTAAGTTGTATGATGCCAGATGCATCGCAAGAAAGGCAAACTGCATATATGGAAAGTGCAATTAGCTCGCTCGCAAATATGATTACAGGACGCGCCACAGTCTTATTGGCTGGAAAAGAAAAAGTGATTTATATCACTCCTCCATATGTTGCTATTGGTATGAACAATAAAGATGCACAATTTTTAGAATTACCAACAATATCAGTAGAATTTACATCCAGATTTGGAACACTTGAAATAAATGTTGTAATAAAACCAAAGTAAAGCTATGGAAGGGAGAAATAAATGGCGACTATACTGCTTGCAGATGATATATCATTTATAAAAATGGTTCAGAAAGAAGTCCTTGAAAAGCAGGGATATGAAGTAGTTGGTGAAGCTTCTGATGGTATAGAAGTAATAGAAAAATATAAAAAATTAAAACCTGATGTTGTTATAATGGACATCACTATGCCCAAAATGGATGGATTAAATGCAATGAAAGCAATTCTGCGGCTGGACTCAAATGCCAGAATAATTGTCTGCAGCGCGTTGGGACAATATCAACTTATAATTGATGCAATAAAAGCTGGTGCAAAAGATTTCGTCGTTAAACCTTTTGACCCTAAAAGATTGGCTTTAGCTATAGAAAAAGCATTGAAATAAATTATGCAAAGTAACAAAATAATTATTTTACTACTTTTAATCTTTATATTAAATTCAAATCTACTCTCTTTTAGTAAAGGAAATGAAAAAGCACTTACTGAAATAAAAAAAGTCCTTGTTGAAGATAGAAATTGCAGAATTATCGCTGTTCTGCCTTATAAAAATACTACAAAAAATGATTATTATGAATATATTGGAAAAACTGTCCAAAAATTCCTCTATAATTATCTCCTTAATTTAAATATGATTTATATAACCACTAATGACATTATTGTGCCTGAAAAATATAAAACCAATAAATCTGTAATAATAAATTATGGCACAAACTTCACTCGCGATGCTATAATTTTATCTCCTGAAAAAATAAATGATATCTACTATAAATTGCCATATCCTGAAAATAAAAAATTTGTCTCAGAAAAATTGGATACTGATTATATTATTTATGGAAAATATAATTTTTATAAAAAATCACGAGATAAATTTATTACTAAAACCTATATCTACAATTATGCACAAAATTCAAACTTCTATATTTGTAATACTATTATTTCTAAAGATACAATTGAAAACGATGTTGCTAAAATAAGTGAGAATATATTTAAATTTTTTACCTCTTCATTGCTCGGCACTCTGGAGATAATTACTTGTTATTCTAATTTTCAAATTTTTATTGATAGCAATGTTGTGGGGAAACAACTTATATTTGATAAAATTCCTGCTGGTCCCCATACTTTAACTTTAAGGTTTGAAAATAATTATATAATAGAAAAAGAATTTACTATTAAGCCCAAAGAAAAAACTACATTATACTTTACGAATAGAAAATTATTCAGCGAAAAAGCAACATTAAAAATTGTAACTTATCCAACAAATGCAAAAATTTTTCTTGATGTTAACTTTTTAGGAAACTCTCCTTTAATTATTACAAATTTAAAAATTAAAGAATATAGATTGAGAGTTGAAAAAAAAGGATATAAAACATATTTTAAAAATATTAAATTAAAATCTGGTATAAATAATATTTCTATAAATTTAAAAAAAGAGATTACACAGGAAATGAGGGCTAAAAAACATAGGCAAAATAAAACTATAATGTATACCTCACTTGGAATAGGATGCACTACTTTACTTATCTCATATTATTTTTATGCAAAAAGTGATGTTGAATGGGATAAATATTTAATAAAATTTGAAAAAAAATATTATAAGAATTACAAAAATCACAGAATACTCTCTTTTATTTTAGGTGCTGCAGGTTTGGGATGTCTTACTGTTTCTTTTATATATTTTCTAAAAGTAATAAGCTATGACGATGTAAATATTGGATTAATTAAAACTACACCATATCTTGCTTTACATAATAACAACTGGGGAATATTTTTTTATAGGAGATTTTAATATGGGATTAGATTTTCTAAAAAAGATTTTTAATAGATACAATAAAATTAATAAAGAATTTATAGATGAAATAGAGCAAACATTAATTGAGGCTGATGTTGGAGTAATTACAACTGAAGAAATTATTCATAGACTACAAGATGAAAAAATAACAAGTATTGAAGATGCAAAAGAAGTTATAAAGCAAATTATTGCAGAATCTATTCTTGAAGGGAAATTGGCAAATAATAATGGATTGAATGTAATAATTTTTTGTGGAGTAAATGGCGTGGGAAAAACCACTTCAATTGCAAAGCTTGGATATTATCTAAAAAAACAAGGTTTAAAAATAAAAATAGCAGCTGGTGATACATTTAGAGCAGCAGGAATTGAGCAAATTCAGGTATGGAGTGAAAGATTAAAAATACCCACAATAAAACAAACACAGGGCTCTGATCCTGGAGCAGTTGTATTTGATGCAATAAGTTCTGCTCTTGCAGAAGGAGATAATTATCTTCTTGTAGATACTGCAGGCAGAATGCATACAAGAGAAGATTTGATGCGAGAAATGCAAAAAATCTATAAAGTTGTCCAGAAAAGAATACCAGAAACAAATATTGAAAATCTTGTTGTTCTGGATGCAACAACAGGGCAAAATGGCTTTAATCAAGCAAGTATGTTTAAACAATATTTACCTATTACTGGAATTTTCCTCGCCAAATACGATTCAAGCTTTAAAGCAGGTATAATAATCCGGGTATCAAAAGAACTTGGGATACCAATAAAATTTTTAGGCACAGGTGAAAATGTTGAAGATATCGCTGAATTTAAAAAATTAAAGTTCATAGAAAAACTTATTTCCTAATAACCATTTGAATACATTTACGGATCCATAAACTAAAAACAATTGATAAATTTTCAAACACCTTCAAAAATTGATGGGGCTATTCTAAATTTAATTTATAATTTACGCAAAATTGCAATTGTAAGGAGTAGCTATATCTGATTCACTATTTACATCAATTCACAGTATGTTAGGAATATTACAAAAGATTTTAAGAACACCATAAAAAATGATTGACAAAATAATTTAATCAACTATATATAATAAATATAAGAAAAATCGCCAATATCAATAAAAAAGTAACTTTTTTTTCTGTTTATGAATGACAATCAATTAATAAATGATATATTAAATGGGAAAATAGAGGCTTTTAATAAATTAATGCTAAAATATGAGCAATCTTTGCTTATTTTTATTAAAAAACTAACTTCTTTTAATGATAATATGTCATTAGATATCTTTCAGGAAGTATGGCTAAAAGTCTATAAAAATTTGCACAAATATAATTTTAAAAATTCTTTTAAAACTTGGCTTTACACTATTGCAATTAATGAAACTAAAAATTATTATAAAAAGAATCATAGACATCTGAATAGAACAGTCCATATTGATAGCAAAATTCTAAACAACATTAAAAGTAGTTTTAATGTAGAATCAGAATATATAAAAAAGGAGCTAATGGAACACCTCTTAAAAATAATTAATATTTTGAAGCCTAAATATCAAATAATAATAAGACTCAGATTTTTTGAAAACCTTAAATTTCGGGAGATAGCAAAATTATTAAATGAAAGTGAAAGAAATATCAAATATAAAATTGAAAAGGCTAAGAAAATTATCAAAAGTAAATTAAACAAAATTGGATATACTAATATAGAGTGATAAGCTAATGAAAAAGATAAAATTAGATAATTTATTGAAAATTTTAGGCACTTATTCGGATGAACTTGCAAAACAACAATCTCTTATCAAAATTAAAAGGGAAGAAATTTATAATAGGATAATAAAGTTGCGACCTACTTTTAAATATTTAGAATTTAAAAGAATAGCAATTGGCTTTGCCTTGTTTTTATTGCTCCTTGGTTTATCCATTTATTTGAATAAAATATTTAAAAAAGACACTTTTTTAAGAATAAAAAATTTTCAGGGCAAAATCTTTATTGCTCAAAATGATACTATTTATCATCCTGTAAGTAAAAATGTAAAAATTTTAGAAGGAAACTCACTTTTAACAAAAAAGGATAGTATTGCCTCCATTAAAACTCAGAATGAAAATAATTATGTTTTAATAAAAATTGGAAGTAATTCTAAAATAAAATTTAATAAAATAAATTTATTTACCTTTCTGGAACTTAATTTAATTCAAGGTGAATTTTTTATTGATATAAAGAGCCAGAAAAAGCATATTATTAAATTCTGTATAGGAAACTATAAAATTTATTTAACAGGTTCAAAGATTTATTTTAAATTTAACAGACTGGATGATATTAAAATCTTATTATTAGAAGGAAATTTAAACATAAAACTAAATGATAAATTATTGAAACATATTACTTCCAGATCTAAAGTTACTATTATTAATAGTAATATTTATGTAGATAAAATACCTAAAAACGAGATTAAAAAGATTAAATTATTTTCTAACTCAATGGAGAAAAAAACAAATATAACCACTAAAAAAGAAAAAATTTTTATTGGTAATGAACATTTTTATTGTATAAATAAAAAATATTTCTGTATACATAACTTTAGTTCAGATTTATACTTATATAGTAATCATTCAGGGGAAATGCTCCTTCATTTAAAATTACCATGTAGAACTAAATCTATTCCATTAATTTTTGATAATAAAATATATATTAGCGGTTATGATAAAAAACTTTACTTTTACTCTATTCCTAAAAAGAAATGGTTTACCAATAATTTATCCGGGTGTATTTTTTATTCAGCACCAGTTGTATATAATGGCAATATTTTGTTGATAGATACAAATGGAAATTTATATTGTATAAATACACATAATAAAATTATAAAAAAAACTAAAAGTATCTCAAACGTATGGGCACAATTTGTAATAGAGAATAATTTATTGTTTGTGGGAACTTATGATGAAAATTTCTATTGCTATTCACTGCTAAAAGATAAAGTTGTGTGGCAGACAAAAATCAGTGAGAGAGTTATATATTTTAAACCAGTTATAATCTCAAATATAATTATAATAAGAACAGAAAACAATTCTATATATGCTTTTGATAAAAGGAATGGAAAAATAAAATGGAAGGTAAAAACTTCTTCTAAAGATTTTGTTTTTTATTTAAAAGACAATTTATATATTGCTGATGCTACTGGTAATATTAAAATAATAAATTATTTAACAGGAGCTACAATAAAAAATTATGCTACTAATAAAAAATTAAAAGATATTTTCATATATCACTTAAATCAAATCGCTTTTATTGATGAGACTAAGCATCTTCTTATAATGGATTTACTCAAAAACAAGACCAAAAGAACTGGGTTCAAAGGGGAAAAACTATTCTTTAACCCTTCATATAACTTTTTTTATATTTATACTATAAATAACAAAATGGAGAAGCAGATATTACACGAGTATTTATTTTAATTTTAATAATACTCATAATCTATGCAAGTAATTTAAAATGTGCGACTAATAATATTGTGGTACTGGCAGATATAAATGAAATTAAGGCTTATAATATACCTGAAGAAATAAATTTTAATTTATATATCCCCACAAATACAGATTTCACTGACTATTATACAAACTCTATATCTATTTATAAAATTAATGAACAGTTAATAACACCTCATATCTATTCTTTAAATATAAGTCCAATTCAAGAAGATGGAATAAAAATATTCAAAGTAACTTTTCCTACTATTCTTTTTATTGACTATATAAATGCAAATTCTTTAGCAATTTATCTTTCTATAAAAGATAAAGAAAATAACCTTTATACTGGTAAAGTAAATTTTAAAATTATTCATACAACTCAGAAGTGTATAATAAATAAAAATTTATTCACTGATGCTACTGAGCCATTAATTATAAAAATTAAGAAAGAACAGGATATTAAAGCCGCGATATTATTATTTAACAACAAAAAAGAATTAATTTTTACTCTTAAAAATTATTACTCAATTGAAATGAATTATTATCTATACAAATTAAATTTAAAAGAGCTAAATTTGCCAAATGGTATCTATTTTCTATTCATAGACACCAATAAATTTAAAAAAATCTATAAAATCTTAATAAGGCTATGAGAAAAATTATATGGAATATAATATTTATCTTTACTGCTGTTTCATTAATTTTTGCTGATATAAAAAATATAGATCTGGAAAATATTAATTTCTTTTTTTATCATAATCCTGCTTTTATTAATTTTTTACAATGTGAACAATTAGGCCTGTCACATATAAATTATTATGATAATTACTTTATTGAAAATTTAAGTTATAGTCATACTCTATTTTCCTTTTTTTATTCAATAAATTTTACATATTCATATATATCTGAGTTTAATGCAATAGAAAATTACGAAGAAAATGGACATTACCTGATATGGAATAATATGAAATTGGAATTATTAAACGGAACAAAATTTTATAATATTTTTACAGGATTAAATCTTAAGATAAAGAGGAATAATATACAGAATTGTATAGAATATAATTATTTAATTGATGTGGGAATTTTGTATTATTATAAAAAATTATATTCACTAATTGGAATTAATGGGAAAGATATTGATTTTAAAAAAAGTTGTATTGCTGGAATGAGTATAGTTTTTGATTATTTTAAATTTGTAATTTTAAAATTTCAACTTGACTACGATATCTCTATTAATGATTACTATACATTTAAAAATCAGATTGAAATTTTGCCGGGTTATAATATCGCAGGCTTAATTGGAGTAACAATAAATCCTTATTATCCCCAATATATAACGGGAATAAAGATAAAAAATTTGTTTAATAAGGTATCACTCTCATATATCTTAAAGTATGATTTTATATTTCAATCAGAACATAATATTTTATGCAATGTAAAATTTGGTCTTAGAACAAAAAAGAAGAGAAAAGTAGCAAATAAAATAACAGTAATAAAATTTAAGAATTTAACAAAAAACAATGAACTTGATTTTCTGGAACATACAATTCAAGAAGAAATTAAAATTCATATTAAGAAAAATTATTCAAATTATAAAATCTTTTCTGAGAAAAATATCTCAATGTTTATTAATTTTGATACTATTACACCAGAACTATGTAATCTGCTTTATAAATTCTATAATATAAAATACTTAATTAAAGGAAATATCACGGAAATAGAAAACAAAATTAAAATAAATATATATATTTATAATATCCAGAACAGTGCTGTAAAAAAGGCAGATTTTTTTATCGGGGATATTAATCAAAACTTTTTTATGGAGTTCAATAAATTTTTATCCTCTTTTTTAAAAGTATTAAAAAATTAACTTTTAGAAATATTTTTTTCCTTTTTTAAAATATAGTTTGTATAAATATTATATGAGATATATCATTTTTATAATTAATCTTTTGTTGTTACAAAACATATTTGCAAATGAGATATATGAAGCAGTTGTTTACAATAAACTTTATAATTATAATCCTTCTTTTGTTTCATTAAATACCAATATTATTTTCCAGGCTGAAAGTGATTTTTATTTTTATAATGAAGCTTATACCAAAAATGAAATAGATTTTAATGATAAATCATTAGCAATTTCTCCTAAATTATATTGCATAATTAGTTTCTATAGTAGACTAAATATTTTATTTAATTTTGAATATGATTATTCAATAACAAATAATTTTAATAAAAGCCAAAATTTTAATCTTTATGAAACAAATTCAATTTATCTAAGAAATTATAATATAGTTCCTGGCTTTTCTTATAAATTAAATAAAGATCTTAAAATAGGATTTAATTTACACATAAATAATACAATTTATTCAAATATGTACATAGAAAACAATAAACCATATGATTATAAATATATTCAAGAAATAAAGGATTTTAAAAATATAGCTGGAATCCTATCATCCAAATATTCCCTGAAATTAGGTTATTGTAAAAAAGATTTAATAGACTATTACTCTGATTCATATAACATTGCTAATAAAACAAAAGTGAATGAATTTACATTTCATATTATTAATATAGGTGTTGGGTTCATCAACTACACGAAATTCTTGGAAAGTTTATGGAACATAGAATTAAATTACAATATAAAAACTGAACAAAAGTTATTCACTTTTTATAATACTATATATTTAACTGATGTACCTGATATAGAAGAAAAGTTACAAATTTATTTTATTAAGCCCATAAATAATTTTAAATTATTATGTGGTTTTAAAGAAAACTATTATAGCTTTTCACGGTATTACGAAACCTATGAAAAAAAAGTATGGAAAAAACATTATAGTCTTAATTTTGAGATTAAATTTGGTATTGATTTTTCTTTAAATAATTTTATGAATATATACCTGTTACCTGGATTTCAACATTCATTTATAAATATAAACATAAAGGAATATGTAAATAAGCTTATATTAGAAGGAGGGGTTCTATTTAAAATAAAAGAGAAAACATCTATAGAAATTAGGAATTTACCTGAAATAGAGTATAAGAAAGGAATAAAATCTGACAGAAAAAATATACAGCGATATAAAATTTCATTAATTTTTACGCAAAAAATATAAAAAAATTTTTTCACTTTTTATACTAAATAGTTGTATAAAATATATAAGTAAAAAAATTTATCAAAAGGAGGGACCATTTATGGTTAAAAAGTTTTTACTTTTATTGCTTGTTTTAACTCTCGCTGCAGGAGTTATAACAAACTGCAGCAAAAAAGAAGAGTTAAACCCCGTAACACCTATTACATCTGATTCCTCTGATAACAAGGGAAAAATCAGTTTTAGACTTTTGGCAGCTGCTGATGAAATTGCTTCAGGTGTTGTCACAATTACAAAAGGCAGTATGACATATAAGAAGCCAATTACAATTGAGAACCAAGAAGGTTCTGTCACATTTGAAGATATTCAAGTAGGAAAATGGAATATTCTTGTTCAGCTATTTGATGCAGATGGCTATGAAATTTATACTGGAACTGGAACTGGGATAGTAAATAAAGATGAGACCACTGTTGTAAAAATCATAGTTAATCATAATACAGGAAATCTGGAGATTGATGTTGAAGTGCCATTACCTGATGGACTAATTTTATGGAACAAATTGGGCTCACAAACAGAAGTAGAAAATAGCGTAACTGGACCTAATGGTATAATATCTGGAACAATCCTTTTCCAGCCTTGTATGTTTGATAATGGAGCATATAATAATACCGCTGATAGCTATATTACATTTGATGGCTCTTTTTTCACACCAAATTGTTTTACTTTTGAATGTTGGTTTAAAACTGATTTTGATGTAGTAAATGGAGTAGCACAAGATGGTAAAAATCATACTCTTTTTGGTTGGTATTATGATCGTACCCATAATATGACTTTTTACTTTAAACACGAAACCGACGAGGGATTATGCTTTAATCTTCATAATGGTTATAAGTATTACCACTATTTTGCAACTTCTTCTGATATAACATTCAATGCTGGCACTATTCATCATATTGCATTAGTATATGACCGTAACGGGATTAGTGGAGGAAATGATATAGTTAGGATGTATCTTGACGGAAATTTAGAATATAATTCTACAACACTTTATCCTGAAGAAACAAATACAGGAGGAATTTTTTATATAGGTGTTGCACGTGATGTATCAATTGCCTATCCTTTCTCAGGAACAATTGATAATATAAAAATATATAATTACGCTAAAACAGATTTCTCTGATAGATACACAGAATAAATAAAAGTATATAAAATATTATTAGATGCGGGGACTCTGTGCCCCGCGTTTTTTTATTTTTAATTTTATTTTACTATATAAAATATAGTAATCTTATTATCTCCATTTTATTTATCACTTTTACTCATATACCAATTTCATAATACACTATCCCAGAATACTTCATTGCATATCTTATCATCTCATCTTTCTGCTCTTTTGTTATCTGATTTATCTTCTATAACTTCTTCTCACACATTTTCATCTTCTGCTCCCAGCAAAACTTAAGTTTGCTGCTGTTTTTAAAATGTTCTCATTTTTTTTTCTTGACAATTAAAAAATAATTGGATAAGATATTCATATAAAATTAATAGAAAAGCAAAAGAATCTATTAATAAAATATTTTGTGGATTTGTCAAAAATATTTTGGGCAGGGATATTGTTTAGTAATATTTTTATTCGCAAATATTTTAACCTTTTAATTACATTAATTGGTATTATATTAGCCATAATTTTATTTATTATAGCATTTATGATTACTAAATCTGAAAGCGGAGAGATATAATATGTTAAACTGGCTAATAATATATGGTGGTGCTTTATTTTTTGTATTTTTGGGATTATATGTTCTAATAACTGATAAAAAAATAAAACATTCACATTAATATTCAATTATATCCAATTGGACAAAACAGATATTTTTATTACAACAAAATTTTACTATTACCAATTCATTTTTATTGAAAAATAATGGTAGTATCCTATTAATGCTTTGGGTATTACTGTATAACTTAAATCAAGTGTTGGAAAATTAATCTCTATCCCCAAATTGATATTGTTTTGTAATGTCGCATTTTTGTCAAATTTTATTCCTATTAAAAAATTTAAACTTTTATATATCTTTATCTTGTTTCCCAATCTGAGTAAATTATTATTTCCAATAACATAATTCAATTCTGTATGAAAAAGTTTAAATTTATATCCTACACCAATTTTTAATTCTATAGGAAAAATAACTCTGAATGAATCTATAAATCCTATGTTATTAACCACCAACGAAAAAATCCATCCCTTAAAATTAGGGTAATAAATTATTCCGGAATTTAATAAAATTCCATAATAACTTTTATCAAGATGATTAACTAAAAAATTTAATTTTCCACCTACAAAAAAATAATTATTAGCTAAAACAATTCGCAAAGCAGTACTTATCCCAGAATTAAATAACCATAAGGACAAATTGTTGCCTTCTCCTGCAAAGTTATTATTTTCATCTCCAAAATATTCTTTTATACTTCCATAACTTAAATATGATACATTAATACAAAATGGCGGAGTGTCTTTTATCTTTCTTGCATAACTTACTGTTCCTCGCTTAATGTTATCCACAAACTGCATATAGCTGAATGTTATCTCTTGATTAAATAAAAAGATAAAATTTGCAGGATTATTATAAATTGCATAACTATCTCTAATAATTGTATCGCCTGCACCATTTAAAGACGAAGAAATTGCATCATTATATAAATTTAAATATGACCACCCACACAATAAAGACGGCATAAAAAATAATATAATAATAATTTGTATCTTTTTCATTTTATCACCACTAATTTTAGCCTCTTTGCTGAATTGCTATTTTTTATTAAACATATCAAAACTTCATTAACTAATTTTTTTTCTTCAAGTATATTTTTGTCACATATTATAATATTATTATCATAATCTTCTGCATTTTTTGATACCCAGATTAAATCTCCTATTATATTATAAATATATACTTTTGTTTTTTCAGGGAATCCTTGAATTCTGTTATTTTTATAAATGCAAAATTTAATATTGTTATATTTTGTTATATTAAATGGATTAGGAAATAAGATTGAATATTGAATATTATTACCAATAGAAATTTTCTGTTGAAGTTCCTGATACTTGCTACTGCTTAATGGCGGAACTTTTAAAGAATATTTCAATTCTCCATTTTTATAAAAATTGATAGTTTTTTCAATACTATCAGGATTATATGCTACATAAGTTATATCACCATTATTATTAAAAACATTATACGAAGGAAAATCTGCATAATATTCAGTTGAGACCCTGCCAAACCCTTTCATATTATATAAAAAATTATATACTTCTGCTTTAGTATTACCTGAGTGTAGATCGCTGTCTAAATTAGATATATCTTTATTGTGAAATTTATTTATCGCATCATCAGGATCAAATAATGCTTCATATTTCCAGATTATATCATAGCTCTCACTTTCAGGAGTAGGGTCATTCATTATCATCTCATTATAGTTTTTTTGTGCATAAACTGGGTCATATCCCAGGTACATTGAAGAAGGTGTTACAGGTATCCATTCTATAATATGCATCCATTCTGGGTCTTTCATACACCACCATATATTATACTGATATTTACCACCCCATAAAATAGTGCAACTACAATGTTTTGCTCTATAATCAGGATGAAAAATCTCTTCGTCTTTATCAAAATAATATTCATTGATAGCAGAATTCTCAAGAACATATCCAAAAATTCCCAAATCTCTATAGGTATTGTTATGAGTAATCAATCCCCATAAATAAACTCCCACCCAAAAATTCATTGCTTCTGATGAAGACTCTTGATTATTCCCTTCATCAACAATAACATTTAAAATTTTATTAGTCCAATGGTCAGCATAACCATCTGCCCAACAATGTCCTTCATAAATATCAAGATAATTTAAATACCCAAACATACTATCATCCCTATAAGGCGAATTAACATCTCTTATCAATAATTCAACCATACCTCCGTATTGAGAAATAAAAGAAGCATCAAACATTGATAATATTGCAGATGAATAAATGAAATATCCATAATGAAAATGGTGATCACATAATTTCCATGTAAGAAACCCTGCCGGATAACCAATCATAGTCCCCCAGTTATCAAAATAGCAATAGTATTTAGAAGTTTCACCACCAGTATAGGTATACCAATCTTGCAACTCTGCTTTTAAAATATTTATAAAATAATCTCTTGAAGAAGTATCTCCTATTTCAGATGATATTGGAATTAACTTAGCGCATTTTGCAAATGTCTTACCAGCCCAATAGGTATTACTACTACTACTAATTCCTATATGAGATTTTGCATAATTTATATACTCCTGCAACTTGGTGCGCTCATAGCCTGAAGCAGTGGGTTCAGGAAAATATGGTAAAATGCCATAAAACTTTAACTTGGTGTTAAATGATTTCCCTTTAAAAGTCTTTAAAGTTCCTCTTAATGTTGGATATTCAATTGAAAGTAGAGAAGCTGTTGTATGTTTATAATGATGAGGAAATAAGCAAATTAGTGGCTCGTCTGAAAAAGTATTTCGCATTATTCTGGTATAAAGATTATAGGTTATAGTTACTTCTGCTGTTGATTCATCGTAAAAATATACTATTCTGGTATTAGTAATAAAAGCATAAGCTGATTGATAAAATGTATTTAAATCTTCTTCTTTTGTTAATAAAGCAATTGACAAATAATTATTAAAATTACTTATATAAATCTGATTTTGATTTACCATTTTAAAAATGGTATTAGAAGATGAAAAAACTGCGTAATATCTATTTGTAAAATAAAACGCCAAATGGTCATTTGTAATAGGATTAGATATTGTAAGGCCTGCATTTGTTAAAGAAAGCGTAAAAGTTTTTTTAATTGGAAAAGAAAAATAAATTTCCTCTTCACAGTTCTTTGTTTCAATATAAAAAAATGGTGAACCTTTAACAAGCGTCACAAGATTTGTCTTACTGGTGCCATCATCTATTTCCATTTTTACTGTCCAATCAGAATACGCATCTAATCTGGTTGTTAAACTATTCCCATTCCAATCTTTTGCACGAATATAAATTTCAGGCGCATTAGTTGTTTTTACATAGTCCAAAATATCATTAAACAAACCAGTGCATTCATCAAAATCCTGGTCATAAAATTTTCCTATGCCAGCGTATTGAACAGCAAGCCCGTAATTTGAGCCAGAAGATCTTTGAACTCTAAAATATAATGGAAAAGCTGCTAATAAATCAGTGTTAGTTCGAACTAATATAGAAGTCCACCAATCAGCAAAAGGGATGGGTGAAGAAATATTGGAAGTTTTCCATAATGGGTCCTGAGGTGCAGGGAACGCCCCTCCATCTCTATAACCACCTAAACCCACGGTTGTGGCATATGCCCTAATAGTAATAAAAAAAATTAATAAAATAAAAAGTTTTTTCATTAATAAATCCTTTATTCAATGTCATTAAAAAAATCAATATCTTCTGATTCTATTTTTATTACGCTTTCCTGCTTTCTAATTTTTATATAAAATTCAATGTATTCCATAGCCTCTAATACTTGCTGTGTTGTGAGAAATGCAATTGCATTATACTCTTTATTTGATATTGCTTTACTTTTCCATAAATCATTTTTAAACTGCGAATAGTTACCAATTTTTATAATGCCTTCAAACTCTTCTGATAATTTAAAAATCAATGGCTCTTTAAAGTTATTTATTTGTAACACAACTAAATTGGAATAAATATCATACTCTTTTATCGCCGGTATTAAATCAAAAACTATTCCACATCTAATCTTATGAATTGTATTCTCTTTGTTAAGTAACTTGTATTTTAATATTATACAATCTTTTTCCATATTTATGATTTGATATATAGCAATGTTATTTATATCATATAAAGTTGTGATAGTATTATTCTTATTTTTTATATAAATAACTGCATTATTATCTAACAAATAATCTTTCCCATCAAGTTTTATGATAACAAAAGAGGAAGGAGGATAATCAGATGATATTAATCTTCTTTTTTCATAGGAAATATAATAACGTGTAGTAATTTTA
>CAZSCZ010000012.1:0-23080 GCA_964605455.1 uncultured Spirochaetia bacterium | reverse complement strand
CTATTTTTTGGATATACAGTTCATCCATCAGCAGTAAAGGTAGCAGAAGAAAATAGCATAGAAACAATTGCCACTTATAATTTAATAACATAGTCTATTCACTACAATTATAATTTTATAATATAATAGGGAGTGTAGGGAGGTGCAAGACTTTATTAAATCGGTTCGCAGCTCGCAGTGCTAAGTGCACAGGATAAAGATATATGGGTTAGGGCAATGCACAAAATTGATAAAAAATGTAAAAACATATCTTTAGATGTGAGATGTGTTGATTTACAAAGTTTACAAAGTTGTGCACCGTCCCTCATTTATCTATTTATTATCTATTTATGGCACAAAGAATATCTTTTCAGTTGTTGTTATATTATTAAGTTGAACTTTTAAGATATAAACTCCTGCGCCTACATAATTATTATTTTTATCTTTTCCATTCCATTTTAATGCAGGGATTTGGTCAGATGAAACTGTGCCATCATATAGTGTCTTGATTTTCCTACCAATTAAATCAAATAATTCTGCTTTTAAAGAGACATAGTCCTTGCTTATTTTTATAAGGTTCACAATATATATGGTAATTTCTTCTCCAACTGTGAAATTATTTGATGTTAATCTTATATATTTACTTGCGGATGGTGTTCCTGGCCATCCTGGCGGAGGAGGCGGTGGAAAATATTCATAAGCACCTATATCACGGCTATTATAAGTAGGTATTGACATCTTATAAATTGTTTCATAATCTATATATATACCTCTATCTATACAGGGTGAATCTGGTGTAAGATGAAAATCATTATTAGCAAAGTCAACAAAACCTGGCTCATAATGTATATTATCAATTTTACTTAAAATAAAGGTCCCACTTGAATTATTGGTCTCTATTGTGCCATAGCAATTATGTTCTATTAAAGCAGTAAGTGTTCCACTGTTAACAGAAAGATATAAGTCGTTAGTATTATAATAGAAAATATTGTTTTTAATTATAAGATTACCACCAGAAAAAGGAGAAAGATTCACATCAATTCCATTGGAACATTTTACAACTGTGTTATTAAATATATTTAACCACATATTACCACCAGAAGAGATACCAACGCCATAATAACAATCGTAAATCACATTATAAAATATATGATTAGTGTCTGCTATAAAACAAATCCCATAATCTCCGGTACTATTAAATCCTGATATTTTGCAGAAAGAAATTATATTTCCTTTTACATAATCTATATAGATACCACTTCCAACAGCATTTTCACCTATGATTTCACAATTTTTTATTATATTAGAAGATGAATATATCTGTATTCCATTGCTCGCTGAACCAGCAACTGAAATTATTATATTTTCTATAGTTACATTCATTCCATAATTTGTGATTACTGAGCCCCAATTTGTCCATTGAATTGTGGGCATATTATTGGTCCCACCTCTTAAAGTAATTTTATTAGATTTAATTACTATCTGTTCTTCATACACACCATTATCTATAATTTCAATGATATCACCTGGTGAAGCATTGGCAAGTGCTGAATTTATAGTATTATAAATGACACCACTTTTAGCTACATAAAGAGTAGCTGAATTTATTTCCATTTTTATGTTTAAACTTAATATTAACATTACAATTATTATTTTACTTGCTTTCATTTTTATAACCTCCCACGCTTAATTTTAGGCTATTTGGGAATTATATTTAGAGGATACCTAAAATTATAAATCACACACTTTAAATTTACCTACTTTCAAAGGGCGCAAAATTTTACTCATTTTAGCTCTCACACCTACATCCTGTAGGAGTGGGACTGTGCGGTCTCCACCTCTCTACACTTACAGTAAATGTAGCCAAGGCTTAAGCCTCATCTACTACTAATGATATTATACCACAATAACCTAAAAAATCAACAAAAATTTATAGTGTAGGGACGGTGCACAACTTTATTAAATCAGTTCACAGTTTGCAGTGCTAAGCCACACAAGACAGGATAAAATTGTATGGCTTAGGGCAATGCACAAAATTGACAAAAAATGTAGAAACACACCTTTAGGTGTGTTAATTTATTTATTGTTAATAAAGTTGTGCACCGTCCCTCATTTTCCTCCTCTTTTTGAAAAGATTTGACTTTTGAATTTAAAGGTATATAAATTATAGTAAGTGAATGGGCGATTAGCTCAGCGGGAGAGCACTACCTTCACACGGTAGGGGTCACAGGTTCAAATCCTGTATCGCCCACATTTTTCTTTAAGGAGGGTGTGATGTTAATAACAGTATTTTTAATTGGCATTGCTTCTTTCCTAATTGCATATAAAATATATGGTGATAAATTAAACAAGAAGTATGATATTTTAGATAAAAACAAGACGCCTGCTCACACAATGAGAGATGGAGTTGATTATGTGCCTGCACGGGTTAGTGTGCTTTTTGGGCATCATTTTTCATCAATTGCAGGTGCAGGTCCAATTGTTGGTCCTATTCTTGCTGCTTCTCTTTTTGGGTGGCTACCTGCAGTTATATGGATTATCCTGGGTGCTATATTTATTGGCGGTGTGCACGATTTCTCTGCAATTGTTGCTTCTATAAGACATAAGGCGCGTTCTATTGCTGAAATTGCAAAAGATTACATAAGTAAAAATGCTTATCTTATGTTCCTTATTTTCATTTGGCTTTCACTTGTCTATGTATTAATTGTTTTCCTTGATTTAACTGCCACTACTTTTGCATTAAATGGAGGCGTTGCTACAGCTTCTATCATATATATCGCACTTGCAATTCTTTTTGGTTTCTCTTTATATAAAATGAGACTTAACCTTGCTATCTCTACCATTATTTTTGTATTATTTATTTTTTTAAGCGTATGGTTTGGTAATTTACATAAATTAACTATACCAGGTTTAATCTTAAATGACCCTAAAAAGACTTGGGGTGTAATTCTTTTGACTTATGCTTTTATTGCATCTGTTACTCCTGTCTGGATTTTACTTCAGCCTCGTGATTATCTTTCTTCATTTTTGCTCTATTCTTCTGTGCTTGTAGGAATTATTGGAATACTTTTTGGTGGATTTAATATAAATTATCCTGCTTTTACAAAGTTTTCAGTAAATAATCAAACTCTTTTTCCCATACTTTTTGTTACTATTGCATGTGGAGCAATATCAGGTTTTCATTCTCTTGTATCTTCTGGCACAACATCAAAGCAGTTGAACAAAGAGACAGATGCACGAAAAATAGGATATGGAGCTATGCTTATGGAAGGAGTTGTAGCACTTATAGCACTTTCAACAATTATGATACTTTCAAAAGATTCATCTTTAATTAAGACAGGTGGCTTAAAAATTTATGGGAAAGGAATTGGAAATTTCCTTGGCGTACTTGGTATTAAACATTCAATTGGTGAAACTTTTGGACTTTTGGTTCTTTCAACATTTCTTTTAACTACACTTGATACAGCTACAAGACTTGCTCGGTATGTATTACAGGAACTTTTTAGCCTGGAAATAAAACGGACCCGATTTTTTGCAACATTTATTACTCTTATTTTGCCTGCTATTTTTGCACTTATTACATTAAAAGATCCGCAAGGTAGAATAATTCCTGCTTGGAAAGCCATCTGGCCTGTTTTTGGGGCTACCAACCAATTACTTGCAGCTTTGACTTTATTAGTTATCTCTGTATGGCTTATCAAAACTAAAAAAAATGCGTTATTTACAATTATCCCCCTTATATTTATGCTGGTTGTAACATTAACAGCTTTAATTGAACTTTTATTACAATATAAGTTTACAGTGATTGGAATAATTGCTGGAGTCTTACTTTTACTTGCTTTATATCTTATCGTTGAGGCTTACAGAACTTTAAAGAAAATAAAAATATCTTACTGAATACCACGAGATTTTAATACATTGAGATTATTTTCTAATTCCTTATCCTGCGGATTTAATTTGTAAGCTTTTTTCCAAGCTCTATATGCTAATGATAAATCATTTAAATAATAATAGGTATTACCAAGATGCTTATAAGCAAGATAATAAGAAGGCTTAATTTTAATTGCTTGTTTAAAATATTTTTCAGCCTTTTTATATTGTTTAAGCCATAAATAACATACACCTATATTAAAAAATGCTTCTGCAAAATTAGGTTTAAATTTTACTGCTTTTTTAAAATAAGGAATAGCAGATTTATAATTCCTTCTCTTTTGATAAAGTATTCCAAGATTATAATATGCATCTCCATATTGTGGATACAGTTTAATCGCATATTTTAAATTTTTATATGCTTCATTAAGATAACCAGCATTTAGATATAATGTTCCTAAGTTATAATACGCATCCTTGTATTTGGGATTTAATTGCATTGCTTTTTTATATAAAACTACAGCATCATTATATCGCTTAAAATCCTCCATTACTACTGCCAGGTTGTTATATGCTTCATAGTTATTAGTGTCAATTTCAAGTGCTTTTTTAAAATTAATAAATGCTTCCTTAATTTTACCAATTTTATAATATTCAACTCCAAGATTATTATAAATTTTTGAATTTTTAGGGTCATTTTTTAGTGCTTTTATAAACTCAGAAATAGCATCAAGGGATTTTCCAATATCACTATAAATAGTTCCTAAAAGAGAATGGGCTTTTGCATAATTTGGATCAATTTTAAGAGCTATTAATAATTCTTTAATTGCTTTATTTATTTCCCCTCTCTTTTTGTAGTCAAGTGCAAGATTATAATGAATTCGTTTTTTCGCATATTCAGTGCCACTTACAAATTTTGATCTTAATGAATATTTTCCAGCCAGGATTGTTTCTCCTATACTTTCAAGATATTCGCCTATGTGATAATAGACAATTGATACCATATCTTTATCCATTAAATCTTGGTAATTTTCTTTATCATTCATTGCTCTAAAATGGTAACTAAAGAAAGCATAATCAGGCATATGTTTCTCTTTATCATCTGAAATAAGTTTGTATATAATTCCATAGGGAACAAGTTTTTTGCCTTGAGGGAATTTTGTATTAGCAGCATAAGTATAATAAACAGGATATTTATTCTTTTTAAGAATATTCTCTTCTATCATATCACGAAGTCTTTTTTTTATATTATTTGGGAGCGGTAGTTTAACATTGCTAAGTCTAAATATATCTTGAAATACAAATCCATATTCTCCTATAAGAAGTAAATCCTGTCTTAAATTTTTTACATAATAGTAATAGGCGAGTGGAAAGGTAGTATTATCACCCATCACAAATATTCTACTTCTCATTTCAACTGTAGAAAGAATATTTTTTGTATATTCTGAAATAATATAATTTTTGTGTTCATCATTTAGATGATAATTGATACCATAAATTAAAAGAGGAAGGATAAAAAAATACTTTAGTGCGGAGATAGATGTTTGGGAAAGAATATTAAATATACCAAAAGGCAGGAATAAAAGAAATAAAAATAATATTGGGATATAAAATATTTCATTAACATAAATGCTCAATTTGGCAAGTTTAAAATTTGTAATATAAGTAATTACCAGAATGTAAAATAATGATGAAATAATAAAAAATAGAAAAAATTTTTTTATTTTTTTATTTTTATATAACTCGTAAAGTCCGAGCAACACGATTATAGATATAGGTAAAGTAAGATTTTTATATAAGATTTTAAACACTTCTGCAAGTTGTTTTAAATACATAATAGGGCTTCTTTTAGCCTGAAGAATTGTTTCTGTTTGAGGTTTTCTAACAAGCTCTCCATATTGGCGGCGGAATATATGGTTAATGAAATTTTTCAAATCAGAAGTATTACCCCAATCTAAAGGTGGATGTGCTTTTGAGCGAATAGGCATATAAAAATATATACTTAAGCCCAAAATAAACAAAAGGGACATTGTAAGAATAAGTTTTGTTTTTTTTAGTATTTCAGGATAATTATATATAATCCAACCACCGAAAATTGGTGCAAATATAAGAGATGTTTGATGTGCTACAATGTTTAAGCCATACAGCAATGCAAACAGTTTAAGATATTTTATTTCTTTAGTAATACCAAATTTTGTAAGAATAAAAAAGTTAAGTATTAAAAAAAACATATTTAGTGTATAGACTTCTGCATTGGTAGACTGGGACCATATAAGATTTGTTCCACCTAAAATAAGTGAAGATATAAGAGAAATTTCGGGAGAATATTTATAAGCAGGATTTAGTGAATTTTCAGTCTGCTTGCGTTTTGTTTTTCTTCCAGAGAGAGGTTGTTTTTTAAAGTAAATCTTTTCAAGAATTGTTTTGATAAAATAATAAAATATCACCATACTTAAAGTAGTTAAAACTCCTGAAAGTAAATTTACTCTATAAGCAAACTGGTCAGTAATTTTTATTCCACAAATCCATATTAATGGTGTTAAAATATAAGAAATAAAATAAAAAAGTTTTGCAAGGATTAGATAAAGTGGGTATCCGGGAGGATGTCCAATACCAAGGCAATAAGCAGAAGCAAGAAGTTCACCACTATCACCGGTTGTTACATCTGGTGCTGTGGTTTTTATGAAAATTATAATACCTGTAAGTAAAATAAAAAAGGGATAATATTTTCTTAGTTTTTTAAACTTATTCATTTGGTTTATTTTTATTTGATTTTTTTACTGATAAAATTACATCCTGTATAGTTTCATAGGAAAACCCGCGTGATAACAAGAAATTATTTATTTTATGCAAAAAGTTTTCATCAATTTTTTCAGGCATATTTTTAAAATGCTCTTTTACAGCTCTTTCTGCAAGAGATTTCTCATCATATTTTTGATATATTTTTTCAATGCATTCTTTTATAAGAATCTCATCAAATTTTTTATTATAAAGTTCTGATTTTAATCTATATTTACCCATTGGCTTTAACTGAATTTTGCTTTTCGCATATTCATAGATTAATTCTTTATCATTAATATAATTAAATTCCTTTAATTCATCAATTATTTTTTCTATTATTTCATTTGGATAATTCTTATTTTGCAATTTTTCCCTTAAGCTATTTTCCGAATAGGCTTTTTTAGAAATTAATGAATATGCATAATCTCTTGCTTTTTGCAGGGCATATTTTTGGACAAAAAAATCAAGTTTTTCTTTAGGAATTACCTGGTCTTCCCTTAATCCGAGAAAAGACAAATCATTTTCTGGCAATGAGAATTTAAATTCGCCATCTACATAAATTGAATAAAATTTTTTATTTTTTTTCTGCTGAACAATATTAGTAATAACAGGCATAAGAAAGACCAAAAATTAACGTTTAGAGAATTGAAATCTTTTTCTTGCTTTAGGCTGTCCATATTTTTTTCGTTCAACAACTCTTGGGTCACGAGAAAGCAGCCCAGCTTTTTTAAGTGTAGTTCTAAATTTTGGATTAGCTAATACTAAAGCACGGGCAATAGCAAGTCTTATTGCCTCGGCCTGTCCAGTAGTGCCTCCCCCTTTAGCTTTTGCAATTATATCATAATTTTTATCTGTTGAAGTAATTTTAAGAGGCATTTTTATTTCTTTTATGTAAAATTCCCGTCCAAAATACTGTTCCAGTGGTCTTTCATTTATAATAATTTTACCAGTCCCCTCTCGTAGGCGGACATTAGCAGATGATTCTTTCCTTCTGCCTGTGGCTACATATTCTTTAGTTTCCAATTTAATCCTCCATAAATTATAAAATTTTTAATTCCACAGGTTTTTGAGCTTGATGTGGATGTGATTCACCTTTATAAATTTTCAAATGTTT
Organism: uncultured Spirochaetia bacterium; assembly: GCA_964605455.1. Lineage (GTDB taxonomy): Bacteria > Spirochaetota > JAHITG01 > JAHITG01 > JAFGFC01 > CAZSCZ01. The sequence goes on along the minus strand of CAZSCZ010000012.1, from coordinate 15,336 downwards.
CAAAAGTCTATTCCTTAGCTTGTTTTTTGCAAGCATACCTTTTACAGCAGAAAAAATTAAAAATTCTGGTTTCTTCTCAAGCATTTCCTTTGCAGTTCTGCTTTTTAAGCCGCCTGGATATCCTGTATGCCAGGCATAAATTTTCTTTTCAAGTTTCTTTCCTGTAAGTTTTACTTTTTCAGCATTAATTACAATAACATTATCACCACAATCTACATCTGGCGAAAAATCAGGTTTATGTTTGCCACGCAAAATCTCTGCAACCTTTGTTGCAAGTCTACCCAATATTTTACCTTCAGCATTTATTAAATAACATTTCTTTTCTACTTTTGATGGCCGTCTCGTTATCATTATTCTCACCTCTTTACTATTTTAATTTTCCAAATATATAAATTCAAAATAAAATGTCAAATTTTTTTCAAATTTTTTTATTTACATTTGCTCTGCATAAATTTATTAATCACTCTTGGGGAAACTAATTTATATTCACCAGGCTTTAAGCTTGGATCAAGTTTAAATGGGCCTATTTGAATTCGTTTTAAATATCTTATTTTATATTTCAAAATCTGAAATATATTCCTAATTTCTCTGTTCTTACCTTCGTTTAATACTATTATTAACTTTGTAAGTTTCTCGCTGCGAGAAATAACTTTTAATTCTTTTACTTTATATTTGCCTTCCTTTGTATAGAGCCCTTTCTTTATCCTTTTTATATCATTATCCAAAAGAAATTTTTTTATTTCAACATAATAATATTTCAATACATTATATTTGGGATGTGTAATAATATTTGCGAAATCGCCATCATTTGTGATAAAAATTAAGCCTTCTGTCTTAAAGTCAAGTCTACCAACATAAAATAGATGTCTCTTTTTTAGTTGTTTATGTTTTATTAGCTCAAATAGTGTTGGTCTATTTTTTTCATCTTTTAAAGAGCAAATTACACCTGCAGGTTTATACATCATTATATATGTGGGTTTAAAAATTTCCTTATCAATTTTGATAATTTTATCTTCAACTTTAATAGTATCTTTCTCTGGAGCAATTTCATACAATGGTTGTGTTATAACTTTGTTGTTTATTTTAACTTTTCCATCAAGAATTAAATTAAAGCAAAATCTTCTTGACCCAACATTTGAGTTTATAAGTACTTTTAATAGTTTCATATAATAGGGAATATATCTTGCTTTAAAAAGAAGTCAATTTAAAAAAAGATTTGATATAATGAAAGGTAAATATAGCAAAGCAGAAAAAGGAATTAGAAAAACATATAGAAATCTGGCATAACCGTATAATCCAGAAATCAAAACAATAATTTCACATTTCCTATTTTTTCATTATTATATCCATATAGCACAGGATTAAATATACATAATATCACAGAGAACACAGAATTTTAAGAAAGTTTACAGAGGATTTTAAAACAGTTTAGTGTTTAGAGTATTTTGTGTATTACAAAATAACCGAACATTTAGGATATTAACAACTCTAAACTTTAAACCCATAAACACTAAACTAATTTATTTCTCTGTATTTTTTGTATCTTGGTGGCAAAAGAGAAAATTATTAAAATCAAGAAATTTTTGATTGAAAGTATTATTAATTTGTGTATATTATTACTATGAAACATCAAAGAAAAATAAAAAACTTTCTAAAGCATGAGAAACAATTAAATACAGAAGCTTACAAAAAAGCGCAAAAAATGTTAAATAAAATAATAAAATTTCTAATAAAATGGAATATTAAAAAGATTTATCTATACGGTTCAATATTGCATAAAAATGAATTTAATTATAATTCTGATATTGATATAGCTATTCAGGGGATCCCAGCTAAAAAGTTTGCAAAATTATGGTTTGAAATAGGAATAAAATTTCCGATAAAAATTGACCTGATAAACCTTGATGACTGTGATGAATATTTCAAAAATATAATTAAACAAAGGGGCAAACTAATTTATGAACAATAAGATTAAATTATTTATTAAAGACATAGAAAAAGAATTAGAAAAGATAGATATAATTGTAAATAATATTCTTGAATTAAAAAAAATTCTAAAAGGTAAAGAACCTGACAAATTTTATATTATAACATTTGCAGGTTTTCTACACAGTTTTTATACCGGTCTTGAAATTATATTTTTACGAATAGCTAAAAGAATAGATAAAGATGTTCCTGTAGAAATTAACTGGCATAAAGATTTATTAAATAGAATGAGCTATGAAACAGATTTCCGTCCAGCATTGATAAATGAAAAATTTAAAGAAAAAGTTATGGAATATCTAAATTTTCGGCATTTTTATAGACATTCATATTCATTTGAACTGAAGTGGGAAAAATTGAACCATTGGTAGATAATATAGAAGATATATATAAAGAATTTAAAACCCATTTAAATAAATTCTTACAGGTATTAAAATCTTCCTGAAATAAAAAAGATGAAATAGATATAGGGAAAAATTCTATGATTTTATATTGTTAATTATCATTTATTAAAAATTTAACAAAATTTGGCACCGTCCCCCATTTGTCCCTAAAGACAAAAAATATAAATTATACAGAATTTATGGAAAGGAGAAGATTGATGTTAAATTTGTTTAATTTTGTTGACAAAACTGTTAAAAATCATTAAAATTTAAAGAATTTTATTAAATATTATAATCATCCCTTTCAAGGTTGACTAATGTGAAGAACAGATTATATTGTAACAACAGATAAATGAAGGAGGCATAAAGATATGGCGAGGATTCTTATAATAGATGATGATGTAACAGTAAGGCAGGCGATTAGAAGAATTTTAGAGAAGGTAGGATATGAAGTAGTGGAAGCTTCTGATGGCGAGGAAGGTATGCGTCTTTTTTATGAAAATCCAGCTGACCTTGTTATTACTGATATTTTTATGCCTGGAAAAGAAGGTTTGGAAACAATAATGGAACTTCAGGGAAAATTTCCAAATGTAAAAATTATTGCCATATCTGGAGGAGGTAAGACAGATTTAAGTAAGTCATTGAAAACAGATTTTTTGATGATGGCAGAGCAATTAGGTGCTCGCTCGCTTGAAAAGCCATTTGAATTGGAAGAACTTTTAAAAATGGTTCAAGAATTATTAGATAATGATGTTAGTGTATCTTCTAAATACTCTAATAATTTAGAATAAGTATTACTCCAAGAAATATTTAGAATGCCACATTTTATAATCTAATAAAAAATATAAAATAAAAGAAAGATGTTTTACAAATTTTACAGTGAAACAAATTAGCCCGGGCTAAAAATCACCTGGTCCCCACCTAAAAGTTCTGCCTGTTGAATATTTTTTTCTGCTGTTTTTATTAGTATCTCATAATTTTTCCCATGATATGGAAAAGCACTAACCCCTATACTTACTTTTAGTTTCCCAAATTCTTTTAAGTTTAATTTTTTAATTTCTTCCAAAATTCTTTCACCAGCTCTTATTGTTCCATTCAAATCTGTTTGTGGAAGTAAATATATAAGTCCATCTTGATATCTGCCAATTATATCCACTATTCTTAAAATTTTTCGCGAAATTGTTGTGATATTTTTTACAATATTTTTTATGTCTATATATTTTTCAGGCTTATGAATTTTAAGAATTAAAATCCCAAATTTTAAACCATATCTGGATGCCCTCCTTATCTCTGAATCTACAATTGAACGAAAATGTCTTTCTATTATTGTGTTTGTATCTTTATCTGTAATTATTGACTGGAAAAGTTTAATTGAATTTATATATGCGGATTGAAGAGTATTAGTATCAATTGACATCTGCTCTATTTCATCAATAAATGATAAAAGTTTTTCCCGTAAAGTTTGTGATGTATCCTTTTCTTTCATTGGATGGGGAGTTTTAACATAACCTATAATTTTACTTACTATAAACGAAAGTATTACGCCGATACAAAAAATTATTAGATTAGATATACTTAATAATGAAGAAACTTTTGTAATAAATGTATTGAAAAAAATTAATATCAAGATAAATATAATGTTAATTAAAAATATAACCAAAGATTTTTTTTTCATTATCCTTCTCCTGTAGATAATTGATATAATAGTATTATAAAATTCCAATTAAGTTTTGTTCTGCTATTTTCAATAATTTTTCAATATTTTTTATCTCTTTTCCTCCAGCTTGTGCTCTATCTCTTCTACCCCCTCCGCTGCCACCAATTATCTCAGCTAAAGGCTTTATCAGTTTTGATGCATCTTGAGATTTTTTTACAATATCATCTGTTAATGCTAAAATAAGATTTACTTTTTCATCTGTTTGATTTACAAGAAATATTATTCCAGAGCCAATTCTTTTTTGCAATTTATCAGCAATTGAATTAAGATATTTAAAGTCCTCGTCTTTGAATTTGTAAATAATAAGTGATGAACCATTTTTATTCTTTTTATTTTTTAAAATCTCCTCAATAAGATTATCTACTCCAGATGAAAATCGCATCTGTCTTATTTTTTTCTCCATTTCTTTATTTGCATCAACTAACTTTTTTACGCGAACGAATGTTTCAGATGGTGAAACTTTAAATAGATTTGCAATTTCCAAAAGATTTTTTCTTATATTTAACATATATTTTATAGCACTAAGTCCTGTTATAGCCTCAATTCTTCTTATACCGGCAGCAATGGATGATTCAGAAAGTATGACAAAGAGCCCAATTTCACCTGTATAATCAAGATGGGTTCCTCCACATAATTCTATACTGAAATCACCTGCTTTAACAACTCTTACTTTCTCACCATACTTTTCACCAAAAATAGCCATAGCTCCCATTTTTAATGCTTTCTCTCTTTCTTCTATAAATTTTTCTATTTTTAAATTTTCCTGAATTTTTTCATTCACAAGTTTTTCTATTCGTTCTATCTGCTGATGTGTTAATGCTTTGTAATGTCTAAAGTCAAATCTCAATCTATCAGGACCCACATAAGACCCAGCCTGAGTAATATGTGAGCCAGCAATTTTTCTCAATGCTGCTTGTAAAAGATGTGTTGCTGTATGATTTTGAGCTGTGGCTTTTCTCAATTTTTTATCAACCTTTGCATCAACTTTTGTCCCAGAACTTGCTTCACCATAAGCAATTCTACCCCAATGAACTATATATCTATTCCCATATTTCTGTGTGTCCTCTACTTCAAACCTAAAATCAGGAGTCTCAATTATACCTTTATCACCAATTTGACCACCTGATTCAGCGTAAAATGGTGTTATATCAAGCAAGAGCCCACATATTCCATTGCCTGCTGCTTTTTCAACAATAATTTCGTCTTTTATAATTGCAAGAATTTTACTTATAGTTTCAGTTGTATCATAACATTTAATTTCGGTTTCAGGAAACTTCTCAAGCAACTTTAAAAGTTTTTCTTCATTCATAACTTTTTTCTCACCTGCCCAGCTTTTGCGTCCCCTCTCTCGTTGTTCTTCCATTAATTCCTGAAATTTTGACTCATCAATTGCATAATTATATTCACGCGCAATCTCTTTTACAATATCTACTGGAAATCCATAAGTGTCATACAGTGTAAATACATCTTCACCAGAAACAATATTTCTCTTTTCTTTTCTCATTTTTTCAAAGATATTTGTAATCATTTTAAGTCCACTCTCTAATGTAGTTAAAAATCTTTCCTCTTCTATTTTTATAAATTTCTCAATCTCTTTATTTTTCTGTTTTAATTCCGGATAAAAATCTCCCATTATTTCTACAACTGTATCAACGAGTTTATAGAGAGCTGGTTCAGAAAGCCCTAATTTTTTTAAATATCTTTCTGCTCTACGAAGGATTTTCCTTAAAACATATCCTCTTCCTTCATTTGAGAAAACACCACCATCAGCAATTGCAAAACAGAGTGCTCTGATATGGTCGGCTATAACCTGAAAAGCGATCTCATTCTCTTTTTCATATTTTTCTCCTGTTAGTTCTTCTATCTTATTTAAAATTGGAATGAATAAGTCAGTATGATAATTAGAATGTTTTCCGTGAATAATAGCATAAAGTCTTTCAAATCCCATTCCTGTATCAACACTTTTAAATTTTAAAGGTGAAAATTTTCCAGAAGCATCGCGGTAAAATTCCATAAACACAAGGTTCCATAATTCAATATATCTTTTATCATAACCTATTCCTTCACCTTCAGATGTATCAGAAAATTCTTCGCCAAGATCAAAATATATTTCAGTACAGGGGCCACAAGGACCTGTCTCTCCCATACTCCAGAAGTTTTCCTCATCACCTTTTTCAATATCCCCGAGCCTTGCAATTTTATTTGCAGGCACTTTTATAATTTCATTCCAGATTTTGTATGACTCATCATCATCTTTATACACAGAAACAACAAGTCTATTTTCAGGAAATTTTAAAACTTTGGTTAAATAATCCCAGGCAAATTCTATTGCTTCTTTTTTATAATAATCTCCAAAAGACCAGTTCCCAAGCATTTCAAAGAACGTATGGTGATAGCCATCAAATCCCACAACTTCAAAGTCATTGTGTTTACCACTTACACGAATACATTTTTGTACAGAAGCAGCTCTTTTATAACTACGGGTTTCATTTCCAAGTAAAACTTCTTTAAACTGATTCATACCTGCATTTGTAAACATAAGAGTTGGGTCATCATAAGGAATAACAGGCGAACTTGCTACAACTTTATGAGCTTGTCTTTCAAAGAATTTAAGAAAGCTCTTTCTCAATTCATTATGGTTCATAGATAAATTCTCCAGATTTATATAGTTAATTTTTTGAAAATAAATATAATTTTTCTCTCTAAAATGTCAATAAAAATCAGTAATTTCCATCTCCAGATTCTTTATTCAACAATAATGAAGATTACTAAATAAATTTCTTGAAATTATTTTTTAAATTAATTATTATAAATTAGTCTATGGATATAAAAGAATTGCTGAAAGAAAAAATAAAAAGTGCAAAAGATCTAATTAATAAAAATATGCCTAATGTATCAAAATTTTTATGTGATATGATCAAAATACCTTCTCTAAGTGGAAGCGAAACGAATATTATTACACGTATAAAAAAAGAAATGGTAAAATGTTTATTTGATAACATTTACATTGATAGGATTGGAAATATTATTGGCAGAATTGGTAATGGCAAAAAAATAATTTTAATGGAAGCCCATATAGATGTTGTAGATGCACTTTCATTAAATTTATGGAAAAATGAGCCATTTAATGGAATTATAAGAAATGGGCGCATATATGGGCGAGGAGCTGCGGACCAGAAAGGGGCAATTGCTGCAATGCTTTATTCTGCATATATATTAAAAAAATTAAATCTTTTGGGAAATTATTCATTATTTATTGCAGGAACTGTTATGTTTGAAAAATGCCCTGGTATTGGGCTGGAACATCTTATTGGTAATGAAAAACTTAACCCCAATTGTGTTATTATTACAGCTCCTACAAATTTAAATATTCATATAGCTCAAAAAGGGCATCTTCAACTTAAACTTAGTGTGTATGGGAAATCTTCTCACAGTGGACTAGGCGAATTGTCTAAAAGTGCAATTTATAAAAATCTTCAAATCCTTCAAGTAATAAAAAAGATTAATCAAAAATTAAAATCAGATAAATATACAGGTAAAAATAAGATATCTGTTACAGGAGTTGTAACTAAAAATCCTGAAGAATATACAATACCTTCACTTTGTGAGATTTATCTTGATTTTCAATTAAGTCCAAATATGACAAAAAATAATGCATTAAATCAAATAAAAAAATACTTTAATAAATTTAGCAATATAGAGATAGATATTACTAAATATAATGGATATTCTTATAAAGAATATAAAATTCTATATGAAAAATATTTACCCGGTTGGCATATAGAAAAAAAATCAAAATTGATAAGAATAGCTGAGGATACATATAAATTAATCTATAATAAAGCACCACAATTTAGTTTCTGGCAGATACCTACATCTGGTTCTATAAGTATGGGAAAATTCAAAATTCCTACACTGGGTTTTGGGCCCGGTAATGTAAAAGATATTCATACAGAAAATGAAAGTATTTCTATTGAACAGATAAGAAAGTCTATGCTTTTTTATATCTTTTTTCCGTTGATTTATTCTGAATATGAAAACTTGTTTTGATTACAAAAAATCAAGTGTTTGAAATTACAATAGTAGAAACTGTGAAATAGAGAACAAAATGAAAAAGTATAATGTTCTGGTAACAGGTGCTAACGGATTTGTAGGCAGTAATATTGTTAAAACATTGTTGAAAAATAGATTTAATATATATGCACTTGTAAGAAGAACAAGTGACCTTTCTTTCCTTAAACCTATACGGAATAAAATTAAATTAGTTTATGGCGATATACGAGATAAGGATTCATTGAGGCACACATTTAAGCGAGAAATTGATATAGTAATACATACAGCAGCATACGCAAGTGATTGGGGCAATTATGAGCTATTTTATGCCATAAATGTTTGTGGCACAAAAAATATATGTGAACTTGCGTTAGAATATAAGATAAAACATCTAATTCATATAAGTTCAATAAGTGTATATGGTTTCAATAAAAGGATAAATGCAACAGAAGATACACCTGTAATTAAAAATTCATTTCCATACTGTAAATCTAAACTTGAAGGTGAAAATACTGTAAGGCATTTTATAAAAGTTTTTAATCTCCCAGCAACAATTGTTCAGCCAGGTATCATATATGGGCCAAATGATAGAACGATGTCTTACAAAATGATAGATGCACTTTTAAAGCGCAGATTTGGAATAAGTGATTCAGGTAAGCATTTACTTTCACCACTTTATATTGAAAATTTGATGCAAGCAATCTTACTCATTTTGAAAAAGCCAAAAATAAGTATTGGAAAAACTTATATAATTACAGATAACATAAAAATTACATGGGCAGAATTTACTAATATATTTTGTAAATATTTGAATGCACCTTTTCCTTGGCTTAATTTACCACGATTCTTAGCATTTATTGCTGCATTTTTTTCTGAATCTATATATAAATTATTAATGATGAAATCTCCACCATTAATTACTTTTTATAGGGTCGCACTTATTACTAGCGAGTTCCATTTTGTCCCTAAAAAAATAATGAATGAATTAGGATATAAGCCTGATACAAATATAAAAAGAAATATACAAAAAACAATAAAAGCATATTTTAAATATAAAGCACAATAAATTAAAAATTTTTGTTTTATATTTTCTTGACGATAATTAAATAAGGATGAAACAGAAAATTCTATTTATATTTATTCTATTACCCTTGTTATTAAATGCTAATTCACAAAAATATAGGCTTTTCTGGGATTTTAAAATAAACAAATTATTTACAGTTGATAAATATACTGCGCAAACTATAATAAAAAATGGCAAAATTATACGAAAACGAGAAATCCGAGATTATATTGTGCTTTTACCTACTAAAAAAATTGATAATAGATTTCTTTTAAAAGGCAGATATTATTCTTATCAAAGACCACTTAATACAGATTTTCCATTTCAATTGAACGAAGTCTATGATCTGAAATTTTATATAGATGAAAGAGGATATTATGAAGTGCCACAGGAATATATTATGCCAACTATTAGAAATATCCCTGTTTTTCCAAAAGAAGAGATTGAAGTTGGAGCTATGTGGCAGGAACAAGGTATAGAAATTATGGAATTTAAACCACCTGTTATAATTCCAGTAAATGTAAACTACCAATTCGCTGGGATTGATAATAAAAAATTTGATAGGCCTACTGCAAAAATTGTTTATAGCTATATTATAAATTACATTCTTAATTATGGACCACCTGATATTCCATATAAATTTATGGGGTCCTCTTTTTCTACTTTGTGGTATGATATAAAAGAAGAATTGCCTAAATACATTGAAAATATATATGATATAACTTTTATCTACCCTAATGGAACTATTATTCAATATAGTGGAGAACTTAAAGGATACTACAATCTAAGAAAAGCTGTGCTAAATAAAGAGAAAGAAAAGGAAAAAATAGTTAATGAATTTAAAAAAGAAGATAAAAATTTAAATGTAAAAAAGTCGGATGAGGGTGTTGTTGTTGAATTTGGCGATATTTATTTTAAATATAAAAGTGCAGAAATCACAAAAGAAGCGAGAAAAAAACTTGATAGAATTGGTAAAGTTTTAAAAGGGTATAAAGACTATAATGTAATTGTAAAAGGTCATACAGATAATATTGGTAGCAAGAAATATAACCAGAAACTTTCGGAGGAGAGGGCTAAAAATGTGCTTGATTATCTAATAAAGAAAGGATATATAAATAAAAAACAAGGTTCGTATAGAGGATATGGAGAAGAGAAACCTGTTGCTGATAATTCTACTGAAGAAGGAAGAAGAAAAAATCGCAGAGTAGAGATTGTTATTATACCAGAGTAACAAATATATAAGAATAAGAATGAAAATGATACGAAAAAGCCTTGTAATAATATTTATGATTTTTTTTGTAACTCAGATTTATTCTGCTGAAACTATTACAAATTATGCAAAAGGATTAAAAGGGCCCTCGCTTTATGGTGTTTATTTTATAAATAAGAAACCGCCTGAATATCTTGAAGATTATTTTCAATTATACGCAAAACGAATGTATTATGGCGAAGAGGAGATTCTGTTAAATATATATTTCTTGAAAAAGGGACTTGTTTCACCATTTAGACATAGTTCAAAAGCTTTATGCCTTCTTAAAACACCAGAAGAAGAGCAGAAATATCGTCTGCTTCTAAAAATGCATCTTAATTTAAAAATTATGCAAAACTATTTATTACTTGGCAGGCTCTACGATAAAAGAATTATTTATCATTTTAATATGCCATTCAAAAAAGATTTGATAAAAAGTCTTAAAATAGCAAAATATTACTATAATTTAGCAAAGACTTATTGGCCTGAAGTTCTTGCCTATGCAAATGAAGCTAGTAAAATTAATACAAGAATAGAACTTGACTTTCTTGAGGATGAACTTTATTTAATTTTAAATCGTGATAAAGAAGTAGATTGGGATTATGATTATACATTTAATTTGCATCTTACGAAATTAGAATCTAATTTAAAAAAACTATCATCTAAAGAATAGGCATTTTCAATGAGCACAAAATCAATTTATAAGAGGATAGGAATAATTTTAAAAGAGAAGAAGCTAAAGCTATCAATAGCAGAATCCTGCACAGGTGGATTTATTGCAAAATCTATTACAGATATTGCTGGTAGCTCTAAATATTTTATATGCGGAATAGTAAGTTATAGTAATGAATCAAAGATAAAATTATTAGGTGTAAGAAAAGAAACACTCAAAAAGTATGGAGCAGTTAGTGAACAAACAGCACGAGAAATGGTGCAGGGAATTAAAAGGACTTCAAAAGCAGACATTGCAATAGCAACTACTGGTATAGCAGGACCAACTGGTGGAACCAAAAATAAGCCTGTTGGAACAGTTTATATAGCTATAAAGTATAAAAACAAAATAAAAATATTCCATTTTATTTTTTCAGGAAATAGAAATTCTATTCGGAAAAAAACAGTAAAAAAGGTTGGTAAATTACTTCTTGAAATTATTCAATAAAAAATTTATTATATATTTTACACCTTAAATATTACATAAGGATGAGTGAAAATGATAAAGAGAATAAAGGAATTACTTTTAAAAAAGATTTCAGAATTCAAAAATAAGAATATTCTTGTTTTATGAGGTAATATAATGATTAAAAGTATAAAGAATATTTTGCTTGAGAAGATTGAAGAGTTTAAAAAAAAGAGAATTTTAGTCTTAGGAGATATAATGTTAGATGAATATATATGGGGAAGTGTTTCAAGAATTTCACCTGAAGCGCCTGTTCCTGTTGTACTTGTTGAAAAAGAGAGTAAGATTCCTGGTGGAGCCACAAATGTTGTTAATAACCTTGCTGACCTTGAAGTAAATACTTATGTTTGTGGTATTATAGGCAAGGATGCCTCTGGGAAATTTATTAAGAATTATTTTAAGAAAAAGAAAGTAAATATTGATGGTATTATTGAAACTCCTGAAAGAGCTACTACTCGTAAGACAAGGATAATTGCTCATCAGCAGCAGGTTGTAAGAGTAGATAGAGAAAATTCAATTCCTGTTTCTGATTCTATAATAAAAAGAATTGTTAATTATGTAAAAGATATAATAAAATATATTGATGCAATTATTTTATCTGATTATGGAAAAGGTGTAATTATACCACCTATTATTGAGTCAATTATAGAACTTGGTGTAAAACATTCAAAAATAATAACTGTTGATCCTAAAATTGAACATTTCTTTTATTATAAAGGAGTTACACTTATAACACCGAACCATAACGAAGCATCACAAGCTTTAGGAATAAAAATAAAAACACAGGATGATGTTTATAATGCTGGAAAAATGATAATGAAAAAGTTAAATTTAAAATCACTTCTTATAACCCAATCAAAAGATGGTATGACAGTATTTCAGAGAGGGAAATCTCCTAGACATATTCCAACAAATGCTTTGCAGGTTTTTGATGTTACAGGTGCAGGTGATACTGTTATAAGCACAGCTACAGCTGCACTTACAACAGGACTTGGTATTGAAGAATCTGCTATTCTATCAAATTATGCTGCTGGCATTGTGGTAGGAGAAGTTGGTACCACTACTATTTCAACTAAAAAATTAATTTCCGCTTTAAAAAAAGAATGAAAAGAGCAATATTTTTAGATAGAGACGGAACAATAAATGAAGATACTCATTATTTGAATCACCCTAATCAGATTAAGATTCTGCCTAATACTATTAAAGGCTTAAAAGAACTTCAAAAGGAATTTTTTCTTATAATAGTAACAAATCAATCAGGGATTGGTAGAGGTTATTTTACAGAAGAACAGCTTCATAAAATTCATAAAAGACTTATAGAAATCCTTAAAAGTTATGGAGTTAAAATAACAAAAATATATTATGCTCCATATTATAAAGAGTCAAAAGAGCCTCGTTATAGAGAAGGTGAATTTTTCAGAAAACCAAATCCAGGTATGCTTCTTAAGGCTGCTGAAGAATTTGGAATTGAACTTTCTGCTTCTTGGATTATTGGTGATAAAGATTCTGATATTGGAGCTGGCATAAATGCAGGTCTTAAAGGTGCTATTTATATTCAACATAAAAATGAAGACTTAACAAAACTTCAGTTTAAACCTACTAAAGTAGTGAAAAATCTTGACCAAGCTGCTAATTGGATAATAAAGCAGGAAGAAAAATCAAGGATTTATACTGATTATGAAAAATTAGGCGCTCTTGTGGAAAAACTTAAATTAAATGGCAAAAAAATTGTATCTACAAATGGTGTTTTTGATTTACTTCATATAGGACATTTACGTTATCTTTCACAAGCCAAAAAATTTGGGGATATTTTAATTGTAGGTATAAATAGTGACGAATCTGTAAAAGAAATTAAAGGTCCATTCCGTCCAATAGTTCCACAATTCGCACGTGCTGAAATGCTTGTAAATTTAAAGCCTGTAGATTACTGTGTTATTTTCCAGGAAAAAGATCCTAAAAAGATTATTTCATATATAAAACCTAATGTTCATATTAAAGGTGGTGATTATAAAATGAACCAGATAATAGAACGCAATGTTGTAAAAAAATATGGTGGAAAAGTGGTCTTGCTCCCAATGATAAAAGGTTATTCAACAACAAATATTATTAAAAAAATTGAGGCTATAAAATGAAAGTTATTGCTGTAATACCTGCACGGCTTAAATCTACACGACTAAAAGAAAAAATGCTAAAATTAATTGCCGGCAAACCACTGGTATGGTATACTTATAACAATACAAAAAGAAGTAAAGTTTCTGATGTAGTAATTGCAACAGATAGCACAAAAATTAAAAAAACATTGGAAGATTTGGGTTGTAAAATAATTTTAACATCAAAAAAACATAAATCAGGCACAGATAGAATTGGTGAGGTTTCAAAAAAAATTTATGCAGATTATTATATAAATGTCCAAGGTGATGAACCATTAATTAAACCACAGATTTTAAATCAAATAATTGATTACATAAGAAAATCTAAAAGAGTAGAAATTTTAACAGTTGCAAAAAAGATAAAAGATAAATCAGAAATAGAAAACCCTGCTGTTGTGAAGATTGTAACTGATAAAAACAAAAATGCCTTATATTTTTCTCGTGCCCCAATACCATACAATAGAGAGCAAAAAACAAATGTAAATTATTATAAACATTTGGGAATATACTGTTATAAATATTCAGTATTACAAAAAATAATAAAATTGAAGCAGAGCTATCTTGAGAAGATTGAGAAACTTGAACAACTACGCTGGCTTGAAAATGGCTTTGACATAAAAGTGATTGAGACAAAATATGATACAATATCTGTTGATACTGAAAAAGATTTTAAAATTGTAAAGAAAATAATTGAAAGCTCATTATAGAGATATATTATGCTTAGGAAATTGCAGAAGTTTTTTATAGTATTTTGTATTTTACTTTGCACATTCTCTTTATTTGCTTCACAATGGCGAAGATTAAGAGCATATGAAATTAGATATCTACGAAAAAAAATTGCAAATACTGCTAAAGCTTTTATTGGAAAGAGAAATTTAACAGTAAAGGGAAAAAGATTCAATTTTGATTGTTCAGGACTTGTTCTTGCAGTTATGAAAGCTAATAACATTACAATCTTTGAAAAACAGGCTGTTAAAATAAAAGGTGCCAATGGGGTTAAAATTATATATGATACACTTAAAAAATATAATAGAATTTTTAGAAGTGACAGACGAGTTAAAATAGGTGATTTTATATTTTTTAATAATACTTATGATAAGAATAGGAACAATAGACTTGATGATTTCCTTACACATATAGCTATAATTGTGGCAATCCATAAGGATAAGACAATAAAGTATGTTCATAGAAGCAGTCGTGGAATTGAGTATGGGTATATGAATATAAGAATTAAACATAAGCACAAATATAAACATAAAATAATAAACTCTTTTTTAAGAGCAAAGCACCCAAAAGATTCAAAAGCCACTAAATATTTGGCAGGGGAACTATTTTATTGTTTTGGTTCTATATTTAAATGAAATTTTTATGTGATAATAATTTAGGAAAACT
This sequence comes from uncultured Spirochaetia bacterium, assembly GCA_964605455.1. GTDB lineage: Bacteria > Spirochaetota > JAHITG01 > JAHITG01 > JAFGFC01 > CAZSCZ01. The sequence goes on along the minus strand of CAZSCZ010000012.1, from coordinate 169 downwards.
TGCAAGACTATTAAGAATTGCAGGATTTGATACTGTTGAGAATAAGAAACATTCCTATCCAGAGATGATTAACCAAAGTTTAAATGAAAATCGTATACTTCTTACTCGGGATGGAAAACTTGTTGAAAAAATAAAAAAAGAAAATTTGGATATAAAATTTATTAAAATA
>CAZSCZ010000011.1:0-23117 GCA_964605455.1 uncultured Spirochaetia bacterium | reverse complement strand
ACACAAATTTAGATTGTAACTCTTTTAACCCCATTCTCATCTCCCTTAGCAAAAATTTTTATAAAAATATATTTTTCAATTAAAAAATCAAATATAAATTTCTGTTGACTCCAGCCGAATGTTTAAATATATTTTACTATTGATGAACAAATGGGACTTAAACAACTGGTATGTAATTCAAACAAAAGCATCTAATGAAGAGAAAGTAAAAAGGAAAGTAGAAAAAAGTAAAATAGAAAATATAATAACACTTCTGCCCAAAAGGAAGTTATGGATAAGAAGAAAGGGAGAATTTTTTTATGAATTAAAGCCACTATTTTCTGGTTACTTTTTCATTCAGGTAAAAATGGACCCATTAATAGCCAAACGTATCAAAAAAGTACCAGGTGTGATAAGAATACTTGGAAATCAAGGGGTACCAAAAGCTGTGCCACCTAAAGAGATGGCAATAATATTTTCGTTAATGCAAGAAGAGGATACCATACCACCTTCAAAAGCCTTCTTCATTAATGATAGAGTAAAAATACTTGCAGGTCCTTTATTCGGGATGGAAGGTAAAATTGTAGCTGTTGATAAACGCAAAAGAAGAATAAAAATCAAGTTGCCACTTTTTAATACCTATAAAGAGGTATATTTAAGCTTTGAAGTAGTAGAAAAGATATAAATACTGTATTAAAAGCAATTGACTTTTTATTTTTAAAGTTCTATAATATAGAGAAAAATTATGGACTGGAGGTTCATTATGAATAAGACAACGAAAATTTTGATTATTATTGGTGTGATACTACTTGGGATAATTATCTTCTTTTCATCCTGTATATCAATACGAAACAATATGATAAAAATGCAGGAGGATATAAAAAACGCTTGGGCTGAAATTGATAATCAATTACAAAGAAGATATGACCTTATAAATAACCTTGTTGAAACTGTAAAAGGTTATGCGAAACATGAAAAAGAAATTTTTCAACATATTGCAGATGCTCGTGCCAAGCTTGCAGGGGCAACCCATTATTCTGAGAAAGTAAAAGCCGCAAATGAATTTGAATCAGCATTCTCACGATTACTTTTGATTGTAGAAAATTATCCATTATTAAAAGCAGACGCAAATTTCAGAGCACTGATGGATGAAATTTCAGGAACTGAAAATAGACTTGCTGTAAGTAGAAAAAGATATAATGATAAAGTAGCTAGGTATAATCAATATATAAAAATCTTTCCAAACAGTATTATTGCAGGTATGTATAATTTTAAAGAAGCCGAGTATTTTAAAATCCCAGAAATTGCAAAGGTAGCACCAAAAGTGAAATTCTAAATAATCTATTATAAAGAGAGTGGTCGGTAATTTAAGTGGCAAAATGGACAAAATTTTATGGTTTTTGGAGCTGTAATTCCCAACTTACATCCTGTAAGTGGGGGTAGGCGGAGACCCATTGTCGTAAACTTATGCAAAGAATATTGGTATTTTGTCATTCCTATCCCTGCTTTCGCAGAGCCTGCCACTGCGAACGCAGGGGGGTGATATGTTAGAAGCCTTAAGTTTACGATAATTAGAAAAAGCAATACCCACTATCGCGATTGGAAATATTTATTAATTAGCGCACGCATACATAATTCTATTTATGGGTATACCAATATATTATAAATTATATGAATCAGGAGAACTTGATAAAAGAATAGAAAAAGCATATAAAATATTAGAAAAATGTGAAATATGTCCACATAAATGTAAAGTTGATAGGACAAAAAATGAAAAGGGATTTTGTAGAAGTGGAATAAATCCAATTGTTTCAAGTTACAATCCTCATTATGGGGAAGAACCTCCTATTTCAGGAGTATATGGCTCTGGCACAATATTTTTTACAAACTGCACAATGCGGTGTATTTTCTGTCAAAACTATCCAATAAGTCAGTTAGGACAGGGAAAAGAAGTTTCAGTAGAAGATGTAGCGTATATGATGGTTTATCTACAAAAAAAAGGATGTCACAATATAAATTTTGTTACTCCTACTCACTTTGTCCCACAAATTTTAAAAGCATTAAAAATTGCAATAAGTAGAGGATTTAAACTCCCACTTGTTTATAATACAAGTGGTTATGAATCAATTGAAACATTAAAACTTCTTGATGGCATAGTGGACATATATTTACCAGATATGAAATATGCAGATGAAGAAATGGCATTTAAATATTCTGGCATAAGAAATTATCCTGAAATAAATCAAAGAGCAATAAAAGAAATGCACAGACAAGTAGGTGATTTAAAAACAGACAGATATAAAATAGCTTACAAAGGTGTTTTAATTCGTCATCTTGTGCTACCCTATAATATTGCTGGGTCAAAAAAAATTTTAGATTTTTTAAAAAACAATGTTTCACTTACAATAACAATCGGAATAATGAGCCAATACTTTCCTGCGTATAAAGCAGTTGATGATTCAAAATTAAAATATAAAATTACGCCAGAAGAGTATCAAGAAGTTGTAGATTATGCAATTTCACTTGGATTTCAAAATTTATTAATTCAAGGGATATAATATTAAACCCTTGACAAAACCTTAATTTGTAATTAAATAAAAAATAGAAAAAATAATAAATAGAAAAGGAGGTGAGTGATATGAGTATCATCAACTGGGACCCTTTTAATGAGATTCGCGAAATTCAAAATGCTGTCAATAAGTTATTTGATGAAAGCCTTTTCAAGCGAAAGGGTACAAAGCGCGAGTTAGGCTTTTGGGAACCGGTAGTGGATATTGTTGAAACCAAAGACAATTACAAAGTAAGAGCAGAAATGCCCGGTATCCCAAAAGATGATATAGAAATTTCTGTATCAGGAGATGTTCTCACCATCAAAGGCGAGAAAAAACAAGAGAAAGAAGAAAAAGACTCTAACTTCTATAAAAGAGAAAGAGTATACGGGATGTTTCAGCGACAGTTGGTACTCCCACAGGATATAGAAGCTGATAAAATTAAAGCCAATTACAAAGATGGTGTCCTTGAAGTAACAATTCCAAAAGGTGAAGCTGCTAAACCTAAAAAGATAAAAGTAGAATAACCTACTGGGGGGCAAACTACAGTTTGCCCCCCAGTTATCACTCTAAATATTGGATTATTTTTAAAATCTTTTTTTCTACTCTCCTTTTATTCAAAACCCACGGTAAATTATTAGTAATAACAAAATCTGCTCTTCTTTTTTTTTCTTTAACTGGCATTTGCGAATTATATATATTTAAAAATTCAAAAAGGTTCATATTTCGGGATTTCATAAGTCTTATGAAAGAAAGAAATTTATTTGCATAAACTGTAATTATAACATCAAATAAATTATCAAGTTCTATTTCAAACACGAGTGCAGCATCCACAACTATTGCTTTTACATTTCTCATTCTTTTCATTTTATTTATCTCATTTTTCAATTCTCTTTTTAACCCAGGATGCACAATTGCATTTAATTTTTTAAGCAAAGATGGATTTGAGAAAACAATTTTTCGTAATTTTTCTCTGTTTATTTTATTATTTTTATCAAGTACAAATTTTCCAAAAGTATTAATAATTTTCTTTTTATATGTTGAACTTTCAAGAATTCTGTGGCCCAGTCTATCAAGTTCAATTACTTTACAACCGAACTTCTCAAAAATTCGTGCTATTTTTGTCTTACCTGCTCCAATATTACCTGTAATTCCAATCACTTTCATAGAGTTTATATTTTTAATTTAATTAATGAGCATCAGCCCAATTCTTACCAAAATTTATATCAACAACTAATGGAACTTTAAGTTGTATTGCATTTTCCATTTTCTCTTTTACAAGTTTATAAACTTTTTCTTTTTCATCAGGCACAACTTCAAAAACAAGTTCATCATGAACCTGCAAAATCATTTTTGATTTCAATTTCTCTTTTTTAAAAGCATTATAGATTTCAATCATAGCAAGTTTAATCAAATCAGCTGCGCTACCCTGCACAGGGGTATTTATTGCTGTTCGTAAAATAAATGCTTTCTGTTGCTTGGACGCACTCTTCATATCAGGCAAATACCTTCTTCTACCAAAAAGATTTTCTACATAACCCTTTTCTTCTATTTCTTTTTTTATCTTTTCAATATAGTTTTTAATACCTTTATATCTTTCAAAGTATTTATTTATAAACGCATCTGCTTCTTTAACATCAATTTCAAGTTCCTGAGCCAGCCCATAAGCACTCATACCATAAGCAACCCCATAATTTATAACTTTTGCCATTCTCCTTAATTGAGGAGTAATTTTTTCCTGTGGAATTCCATAAATTTCCATAACTGTCCGATTATGAATGTCTTCATTATTCTTAAACGCATCAATTAATACCTCATCTTCTGCAATATGTGCAAAGATACGTAATTCAATTTGGGAATAATCAGCGCTTAGAATAAGATTCCCATTTTCTGGTATAAAAGACTCCCTTATTTTTCTTCCAAATTCATCTCTTGCAGGAATATTCTGTAAATTCGGGTCACTACTTGCAAGTCTTCCTGTTGCAGTGGTAGTTTGACTAAAAGATGTATGCACCCTTCCAGTAGAAGAATTTATCATTTTAGGCAACACATCTATGTAAGTTGTTTTTAATTTATTCAAACTCCTATATTCAAGAAGTAATTCTGCTATTGGATGATATTTCTTTAATTGCACAAGCACATCCACATCAGTTGAGTTCCCGGTTTTGCCTTTACGAAAAGAAGGTAACCCAAGTTTCCCAAAAAGAATTTCAGCAAGTTGCTTTGGTGAATTTATATTAAACATTTCCCCAGCTTCTTTATAGATTTCAGCTGTAAGTTCAGAAAGCCGCTCTGTTACAATCCTATCAAGTTTTCGTAGCTTATTAATATCAATTTTAATACCTGCTATCTCCATCTCGGCAAGAACTTTTATTAATGGAATATCAATTTTATAATAAAGCTCTGTGAGCCCCATTTTATCTAATTTCTCATAAAGAATTGTATAAAGCTGAAAAGTAATATCAGCATCTTCACAGGAATATTCAGCAGCTTTTTCCACAGGAACATCTGCAAAAGTTTTGTTCTTATATTCTTTTCCAAGAACTTCTTTATAAGAAATCATTTTATAACCCAGAAAATGTAATGCAAGTTCATCTAAATTATGTCTGGTTTTTGTAGGATTTAAAAGATATGAGGCTAACATTGTATCAAAATAAATATTATTAAGCTCAATTCCTTCTCGCTTAAAAACAATGTAATCATATTTAATATTTTGTCCTATAATCTGAATTTCTTCTGATTCAAGAATAGGTTTTAATTTCTCTATCACATATTTTCTTTGTAATTGGTTATTTGTGATAAGTTGTGAATGCCCTACAGGTATGTAATATGCTTTATCTTTATCAATGCCAATAGAAATACCAACAAGTCCAGCTTTAACTGGCTGAATACTATCAGTTTCAGTATCAAGTGCAAATCTCTTTGTTTCTTTTAATTCTTCTATTAAGTTATCTAAATCAGATTCAGTATTTATTATTTTATATTCTTTCTTTCCAGTATCAGAAGCGATTTTTTCAAACCAGTCAAGCTCCTTTAATAAAGTTTTAATTTCAAGTTCCTCAAAAACCTTTAAAATTTCATCTTTTTGTGGAGATTTAATTTTAAATTTATCTGGAGAAAAATCTACTGGTGCGTCAAGAGCAAGCTTAACAAGTTTTTTTGAAAGAAATGCATTATCTTTATTTTTGATTAATTTTTGTTTAATACTTTCTGGTTTTATTTCATTAATATTGTTATATATATTCTCAATAGTATGGTACTTTTGAATTAATTCAGTAGCAGTTACAGGCCCTATACCCTGCACACCTGGAATATTATCTGAAGTATCACCTGTCAAAGCAAGAAAGTCAATAATATTTTCAGCTGGAATTTTATATTTTTCTTTCACTTTATTTCTATCAATTAAAATAAATTCTTCATTTGCTTTTGTTGTTTCAGGCTGCAGAATAAAAATGTTCTCATTTACAAGTTGAAGCAAATCTTTATCTTTTGAAATAATATAAATTTTAAATCCTTTTTTTGCATATTCAGTTGCAATCTTACCAATAATATCATCAGATTCATAACCTTCAACTTCAATTTGTGGAATTCCCAAAAGTTTTACAAGCTTTTTTAATATAGGAAGTTGGGCAATTAAATCATCTGGCATTTTTTTTCGTGTCTCTTTATATTTTTCAAACATCTGATGTCTGAAATTTGGTTTACCTGTATCAAATGAAATAACTATATGTTGCGGTGAGAAAAGTTTTAGCAGACGAAAGAGCATACGGAGAAAACCGTAAATAGCAGATGTATTCATCCCTTTTGTATTTATCAGAGGGCGCCTGATAAGTGCATAATAGGCACGATAAATCATTGAATGACCATCTATTATATAAAGTTCCATTTTAATACCTTAATTTTATCTACAATATTATAATAAATTTTCCATTTGTCAAATATTTGTAGTGTGTGTTTGGGTGGGGGGACGGTGCACAACTTTGTTAACAATAAATAAATCACCACACCTAAAGGTGTGTTTTTACATCTTTATGTGCTGTCATAAGCCCTAAACTTTTATCCTGTGTATTTAGCACTGTGAACTGTGCACAAAGTTAATAAAGTTGTGCACCGTCCCTCTATTCTTAAAATATAAAATATTATAATTATTCAACACTTTTTATAAAAATATTGACATTTTAATTTTAATTAATTATATATATACCACCTTAAAATAAATTAAGGAGGTTACAACTATGAGTTTCAAAGTTGCTATTAATGGTTTTGGACGAATTGGAAGGAATGTATTCAGAGCAGGTTACAAAGAACTTGATATTGTAGCTGTAAACGACATTACAGATGCAGCGACATTAGCTCACCTTTTAAAGTATGATTCTATTTATAGAAAATTTGATGGTGAGGTAAAAGTGGAAGGAAATGAAATAATTGTAGATGGAAAAAGAATAAAAGTTTTTGCAGAAAAAGATCCTTCTAATTTACCGTGGAAAGATTTAGGAGTTGATGTAGTAATTGAATCAACAGGAAAATTCAGGACATATGAAGCTGCAGAATCCCATTTAAAAGCTGGAGCAAAGAAGGTTATAATTACAGCACCTGCAAAAGGCGGAAATGTTCCAACTTTTGTTATGGGTGTAAACGAAAATACTTATGACCCTAAAAATCACAATATTATATCAAATGCATCCTGTACAACTAATTGTCTTGCACCTGTAGTAAAAGTTATACATCAGAACTTTACAATTAAAAATGGGCTTATGACAACAGTTCATGCATACACAGCAGACCAGAGACTTCAGGATGCACCACATTCTGATTTAAGAAGAGCAAGAGCAGCTGCAATTTCGCTTGTGCCTACTACCACAGGTGCTGCAAAAGCTGTGGGCCTTGTAATGCCAGAACTTAAAGGAAAACTTGATGGAAGAGCTCTCAGAATTCCAACAATTGATGTATCTTTGGTTGACCTTTTCGTTAATGTAGAAAAATCCACAACTCCAGAAGAAGTTAATGAAGTTTTGAAAAAAGCTGCACAAACTGATTTAAAAGGAATTCTGGATGTTTGTGATGAGGAACTTGTTTCAATAGATTTCGTTGGAAATCCATTCTCGTCAATCGTTGATGCAAAATCAACAAAAGTAATGGAAGGAACCCTTGTTGAAATTTTATCCTGGTATGACAATGAATGGGGCTACTCCAAAAGAGTAGTTGATTTAACAAATTATATTATGTCAAAGGAATAAAACCCGGAGGTAGAAGATGGAAATAACAATAAATAAGAAAACTGTAAAGGATATAGATTTAAAAGGCAAAAGAGTTTTAATGCGTGTTGATTTCAATGTTCCACTTGATGAAAACAGAAATATTACAGATTCCACACGTATTGAAAAAGCATTACCTACAATAAAATATATTCTTCAGCAGGGAGCAAGTTTGATATTGATGTCACATCTTGGAAGACCTAAAGGAGAAGTTATAGAGAAATTGCGACTTGATCCTGTAGCAAAGAAATTAGAAGAATATCTTAAACAACCTGTTAAGAAGCTTAATGATTGTATAGGCGAGGAAGTTGAATCAGAAGTTAAAAATATGTCTCCGGGAGATGTTATATTACTTGAGAACCTACGATTTCACAAAGAAGAAAGAGAAAATAATGAAGAATTTGCAAAAAAATTATCAGCTCTTGCTGATATATATGTAAATGATGCTTTTGGCGCTGCTCATCGTGCCCATGCATCTGTTTCTGCGATAACAAAATTTCTTCCCTCAGTTGCAGGTCTGCTAATGGAAAAAGAACTCTATTTCTTAAGTACTCTTCTGAAAAATCCAGCAAGACCATTTGTTGTGATTCTTGGTGGCGCAAAAATCTCAACCAAAATAGGTGTAATTAAAAACTTACTTGATAAAATTGATTCAATGCTCATTGGTGGTGGAATGGTATTCACTTTTATCAAATCACGTGGTGTAGATGTGGGAAAATCTTTACTTGAGCCTGAAAAAGAGGTTGAAGCTTTTGAAATTCTAAAAAAAGCACAAAACGAAGAAAAAGACTTTGTTCTACCTATAGATGTTGTAGTAACAGATAAGATAAGTGAAGATGCAAAAACAGAGGTTGTAGGCATAAATGAGATACCGGAAAATATGTTAGGAGTTGATATTGGTCCCAAGACAATAAAAATGTTTAAAAAGAAAATTCACGAAGCAAAAACCATTTTCTGGAATGGTCCAATGGGCATATTTGAAATAGAAAAATTTGCAGAGGGCACATTGGAAATAGCAAAAGCAGTTGCTGAAAGTAAAGGAACAACTGTTATTGGTGGTGGAGATTCAGTAGCTGCTGTTCAAAAATTTGGACTTGCAGATAAAATAACCCATATTTCAACAGGCGGTGGTGCCTCACTTGAATTTATGGAAGGCAAGTCCTTGCCCGGAATTGAAGGATTGGAGGATAAAGAATGAGAAAACTTTTAATCGCTGGTAATTGGAAAATGCATAAAACTATCCCTGAAAGTCTTGAGCTTGTAAGAAAACTATCACATTCAGTTAAAAACATAACAGCACTTGACATACTTGTCTGCCCACCATTTACTGCACTCACTTCTGTGTATGAAGCAATAAAAGAGACCAATATAAAACTTGGAGCTCAAAATCTATTCTGGGAAGATGCTGGAGCTTATACAGGCGAAATTTCTCCTGTAATGCTTAAAGATGTTGGATGTGAATATGTTATAATTGGACACAGTGAAAGAAGAGAATATTTTGGTGAAACAGATGAGACTGTAAATAAAAGAATTAAGGCAGCATTAAAGCATAATTTAAAGCCAATTGTATGTGTTGGTGAAAAGCTTGAACAAAGAGAACAGGGTATTACAGAAAAAGTGTTGGAAACTCAAATTCTTGGTGGCTTGAAAGATTTATCAGAATCAGAAATACAACAGATTACTATTGCTTATGAACCAGTATGGGCTATAGGAACAGGAAAAACAGCAACACCTGAAATTGCTAATTCAGCACAAAAATTCATACGAGATAAAATTGCTGAAATTTTTAATACACAAATAGCAGAAAAGACACGAATTCTTTATGGCGGTAGTGTAAAACCAGAAAATGCTAAGGATCTTCTATCACAGGAACATATAGATGGGGCACTCGTAGGTGGAGCAAGCCTTGATGCTGAAAAATTTGCCAAAATAATTGAAGCCGGAATTTGATGTCTTTGTAAAAAAACATATATTCCACAGTTGGGGTGAAAAACCCTGCATATCTTTTCCGTCAATCCAATAAAGCGGGACATTCCTGTCCCGCTACCTACCATTAAATTTCTTTAAAATAATCAATAGTAGCTTTTAACGCCTCTTCAAAATCAAATTCAGGTCTAAATCCTATAGATTTGATTCTTGATATATCAGCCTGTGAATGTTTAATATCTCCCGGTCTCTCATCTGTATAAACAATTCTTGACTTTGAATTTGTAAGTTTAATTATTTTTTTTGCAAGCTCATTGATAGTAATTCTTCCACCAAGCGCAATATTATAAACACCTTCCCCTTTTTCCATTGCAAATACATTTGCTTTTACAACTTCTTTAACATATATAAAATCACGTGTTTGTTTACCATCACCAAAAATTATTATATCCTCATTTTTAAGTGCACGTTTTAAAAATATAGGGATTGCAGCAGCATACTGTGAATTAGGGTCCTGACGGGGACCAAAAACATTAAAATATCTTAAAACAGCAGTAGGTAAATTAAATTGTTCACTATAAATTTTACAATAATATTCACCAGATAATTTTGAAACAGCATAAGGACTTTTAGGCTCTGGTAACATATCTTCTCTTTTAGGTAACACTGGATTATCACCATATACCGCAGCAGAAGAAGAATATATAACTTTTTTAACCTTATTTTCTTTTGCTGCTTCAAGAACATTTAATGTGCCTTGAGTATTTATTCTCTCGGTTTCAATAGGTTTACACATAGATTCTTGCACACTTATAAGGGCAGCAAGATGAAAAACATAATCTACACCTTTCATCCACTTCTTTAAAATATAATAATCAGTAATATCTGCTTTAACAAACTTAACATTAAATTCATTTATGTTCTTTTCAAATCCTGTTCTAAGGTTATCAAAAACAATCACATCTTCATTTTTAAAGTATTCCACTATATGGCTACCAATAAAGCCAGCTCCACCTGTAACCATAATTCTCATCTCTGCAAGCCTCCGAATTTGTATTTATACATTTATATTTCAATCTATTAAAAATTATTCATAGTGGCAAGACTTATTTTATTAAGAGGAATATTCTAAGTTATACCAACCCAAGCCAAAAGAGGTCTGCTTTCCAATATTTACAAACTTTCCAATATAAAGTAAAGGCAGAAAAGAGGAAATCTCACCTTTATACTCAGCTTTTCCAACAACCCCTCCAAGTTTAATTTCTTTCTTTTGTCGTGTTGAAAATCTTTTATAGTCTTTCCATTTTATATTATGATTAATTAGTTCAATAGATTTACTTTTTTCAATTATAGTTTTAAAGTCAATATCAAGATTTTTTCCACAGTGAAAATACATAAGAGCAGATAATCTATGAATAAGCGACCTTACAATAATATGAAATTCAGGCAAACTAACAAGTTTATTTTTATATTTAATTCTTGTCGGTGTTATAAATTCAATAGAAATTTTTTCTACAGTTTCAGGTATGAAGTCTTTTATCTCTTCAATTTTTAATATAGGAATTTGTGTTAATAATTTTTCGTTTCTGTAAATTAATATACATTTATTTTTTAAAAAGTCTTTAATCTTACGGTAAGAATAAATTTTTGATAATTTAAATTTAATCCTTTCTTTTCCAAGCCCAGAATCTTTTCCAATAGAATCAATTACATATACAAGAAATGGGAGATAATCAATAGCTTTACCCACAAGCACCAAATCAAATAAAATGATTTTCTCTGTTTTTTTATAAAAATTATTAAATAAAAAAGGGTGAGGGATAGAGTCATATTTTTTCAAAACATTTGTATCAGGTGGTGGTTCAGTTTCAAAAATATATTTATATGGACAATTAAATTTAAGTAAACATTTTTTACAATCAAAAGATTTAGTAACACAAGTAACTTTTTTAAGTTTATATCCAATAGCACCCCGCAAAGCAAAGAAAAATCTCTCATCAAAGTTTACTTTCTTGTTAAAATTAATCTGACAAGTATAAATACCGAAGAAAAAATTTTTAAGATTAGAGTTAAGTAGGTTCATAGGGATTATCTTTTAAAATGGATTATGGTCAAAAATAGTAATATCACCTGTAACAGGTGAACGATATATAAGTTTTTTTGCTTTACCGTGAAGCAGATGAGCAATTTTTAAATAAAGCCATATAGGTGCAGGACCTGTAAGAATAATTGTATTCCCTTCACCAGCAAGTTTTTCAACCTTTTCAAGATACTGCGGTAAATTCTCAATTTTAGCTGTAGTTGTATCTTGGTATAGACTGTTCAATTCTATTATGATAGTTTTGCTCATTGTAATGTAAAGATTCCGTATCCTAATGCAGTTTTAGCACCAACGCCATAATGTGTTATTGCATCTTTTAACCATTCACACGCTTTTTCAAGTAGATTTTCATCTTTGCTTAGTAAATGAAATTTAAATTTTGTATCCTTGACAGTTAGAAATTTTATTGGAGTAGGAGATTGCCAATCAGCTGGTGGATTTTTTGCAGGATTCGTATAATAATCTGGATAATGAGGATTCATTATATCAATTGAGAGTTTTATATCACCAACAGGATAAGCGTCCATAAAAACTATTTTTCCTGCCTGTTGTTGTGTTCCAAAAATATTTTTGAATTCTTCATTTCTTAAAGCATTCTCTTCTTTCCCATCAAAATTTTTTAATATAATCCACTGTCGTGTTATACCTTTTACGGCACTTCCTGGAATATAAGGGATTCCATAGATGTGATGGAGTGTCATTGAAGTTTCCTGTGGATGTATACCACTTAATCCCACAACTAGACGCCACCTGAGTTTAGCCTCTATTTCTTTTACATATTCATCTAATTTTTTGATATTAGATATTCGTCTGTCTATAAGATAATTTATAAATTTTGTATCCCATTTGAATTCCTGAATTTTTTCGTTTATTTTAATTTCCATCTTATTTTCTTCTTTTTCAGCAATTCTCGGAGTATTAAAAAGATAATAAAAATTATCGGTTTGCTGGATATCAGTAGATTTCAAAATATTATATGTATCCTTTGGAAAATATTTATTACTTTGAGGTACTCTCATAATTAATCCTCTCTTGCAATCAAACCTTGTGCAAATCTTTTAAGCCATTTAAACAGAGATACAATTTCCTGTGCAATTAATTTATATTCAGTTGTATCTTTTGTTATTATCCACTTTACTAAATTTTCATTTCCTTTTTTGATAGTTCCTACAATTTCATTTGCTTTAAAATATTCATCAATCTGTTCTAAAATAATCATATATGCATTTTTATTTCCATTTTTTATTTCTGCCTTTGCTTTTATAAATGCGATAGTCTGTCCCAGTCCATTTGTTAAAAGCATAGTGGTTAATTTTTCAATAAGGGAGCGATATTCTTTTGCTTTTTCTTTCAGATAAACTTTAGCAGACTCTACTTTTTTAAAGGCAAATTCTACTCTGCCACCTTCAATTTTATTTATTGATATTTGGTTCTCACTCATCTTTTCCCCCCTGATTTTAAATAATATTTATTCTTACAAAACCTTTGCCTATAGTTTGATTGCCACCTATCTGGAATACTTGAACAGAGCGAATGTTTTCTACAAATTCCTTCATTATTTGGTTAGCATTCTTATTTTCGTTTTCCTTCCGTGACTGAGAAGCCATAACAATAGTATATAAAATTGTATCCTGCGGAATATACTCTTCATACCATAGATTGCCAGATGTGCCTTTGTCATTTATAATATTTCGTGCAATTATCTCTGTTGAGTTTCGCACAAAACTTTCAAATTCTTCATCAGGCAGTATTACCAGGCTTTGCTCTAATTTTGTTTTCCAGTACTGATACTCCGAATCTGAGCCAAATATTTTTTCAGCAAACCATCTGGCAATTTCTGTTGTATCTTTACTTGTTTGCACATCATAAGTAAACTCTTCCAGTACTAATTTTGTCCCATTAACTAAAACATTGTTACTGCTTGCTGTATTTTGGAGTAATTTCACATCTTTAAATTTACATGGGAGATCAATTTTTGCAATTTTTTTAAATTCTTTCTGAAACCGCTCAAGTACCATTGGTGATGTGACCCAGACAAAAATATCTTTTAATGATTTTACCGGAAACAATAATATTCGGGCATCCATAAAACCCAAAGCACCAGCATAACCTTCTTCCTCTTTTCTTTCAGGTTCAGGCCCAAAAAGTTTAAAAACATCTTCGCTTTTAATATTGTTATTATTATTTTCAAAGAGTTCCCGTATACTACCTTTTAGTGTGGATGCTTCTATTTTTGGGAAATGAGTATGCTTTTCTCGTTGTATAGGTAAATCCACCACCCCTACATCACCACCACTTCCTGGGTGAAGGGACGTTTCCACAATTATAAACATAGGTCTAAAAATTTTAAACATAGCTTTTATCCTCCTGTTTTTCTATTCTATAAGTTTTATAATCTTTATAGTTTAATACATTAACTCGTCCTAACAGCCTCTTAATTTCTTGAACATATTCGTCTTCACTATTGTGTGCTTTTAAAAAAATTTCTGCTATATAAAAATCATATTTTTTCTCTTTATATCTTGTCATCCACGCTTCTGTTTTATATAATACTCTTACATTCGTTCCTTTCTTTTTATATATTGAAAATCCTTTTAAATCAATGTCTGTTAATGAGTGATGTAAATCTGAACTTTGAGAAGATATGTAATATTTTTTTATCAGCTCTAAAATTATCTTCTCCACCTCTCTCCTATTATCATTTAACAAACTCGCAGCTGATGGTGAAACTTTGACAATCTCAAACCTTTCTCTATATTTTTTCCACAAAGATAAACCTAATGGATTAAAATCTATAAGATTGTCTGCCTGCTCAATTAAAGATTCTGCTACATCATTGTATTGTAAGTTTTGTTTGTCTTGAGCCCCATCTTTTTCTAATTCTAAGAAAAAATCAAGGTTCTTTTCAAATACATCCCATTTTATATCTAATGGGATATACGGGATTTCTATTAAAGCATCTGTGTCTTCAAATATATAATATATTTTGCATTTATTAATCTGTCCAAGAATAGTAAGATAAGGTACAGTTGCTTTAAACCCGCCAGTTATGTTTATTATTACATCATTCCAGTATTCTTTTGCTATCCCATATATTTTATTAATCAAATTATTCATACCATTTATGAACTCCTGACTATCCTGAATCTGTAATGAACTTATTTTTTCATCTTTAGGGTTATCCAGATTTAAAATCTCTTTTAATTTTTCTTTAATTATTTCTCCAGCCAGTATGCCAAGTAATGTGTCTGAAGTAAGAAGAAACACCTCTATATTATCATTTAATTGTTGCTGAATCTTTTTAATACTTTTAATTTCTGCTGATGTATCTTCTACCGGCATTGCACTAAAATTGCATAATCTTTCTTTCAATTTTTTAATTCTAATAGATTCGTTCCCATACTCATCAGCCATTCTTGTTTTTAAATCATTCACATAATTTTTAAACTCAGTATCATCATTGTTCTGTTTCATATAATTTTCAAATATAGATGTACCAACCATTGTTATAATCTTTTTCATTGCACTTCTCCCAAAATAGATAGTCCAAACCCTTGCTCAGAATTTATATCAGATATTGTTTGAAAATGAAAAAGTTTCTTAATTTCTTCAGGACTGGATTTTTTAAATTCAAAATAATAGACACTACCGGCTGGAACTGCTTTATACATTGGTTTTGGCATCTTCTTTTTTATATCAAATCCACCAATATATAGATGTTTACCAATAGCACAACTTAACAGTTTCAATTCTATACCCTTAAATGTGCCTTTAAGAGTTTTCTCATCAATCCAATCTGGCAACCAGCCATTCTTGAATATTGTTGGAGTAAGAAAAATAATCTTAAAAATTTTATTTTTAAATTTTAACTCAACATTTTTTATATTTTTTAGTAAATCGTCTTTTTCAGTTTCAAGTTTAGCCACTTTTCCGTCTCCACCCAGAGTAAATACACCTTCTTGAATTTCGTTAATTCCTTCAATCTCAGCTATAATAGATACTCCTTTTTTAAGTCTTATCATTGGTGCTGAATAAATCTGATGTTCCTGTGATGTTAATCTAATTTTATCGCGTCTGATTCCTATTTTATGCTCAATAAGAAATAGTGAATCATCCGGAATTACATCAAATTCATCTTTTATTCCTTTCATATAATCAAAAATATTAGCTTCTGATAAATATCCTTTTGCTTCTTCTACAGGTTCATTAGAGGTTATAGTTAAAACTTTACTTAAAAATAAGTCAGAGATAAATAGAGATTGCTTATCAAGGAGTGTAAGTCTTTTATACTTTTCTTCAGTTTTTAACTTTATCAAATCATAAGGAATTTTTATATAAAATTCATTCTTTTTAAATATAATAGGTCCTTTTATCTTAAGTGTTCCTTTTTTATCTGGTGTGCCTAACTCCTGCTCATATTTACCATTATAAAAACCCTTCAAACCATCTGGTTTGTTAAATATAAGAAAAGTTCTTATTGCACCGTATATGGTTGATGGATAGGGTGGAAAAATGGATTCAGCCCATCTATCTTCACCAAGTTCAAATGGCCTACCTGTTCTAAAAAATAGTGTGTCAAATGGTGTTATTCTTAAAATCATTATTCCTCGCTATTAATAAATGTTGAAATTAAAAGTACATCTATGAAATAATTAAAATTCCTCTTTAATTTTTCAAATAATATAAATAAATCTTGCAACATTTTATTAACACGTTCCTTTTTCTTTCTGCTCTTTTCTTTTTTATCTTTTATATTTTCTATAGTATTATACGCTCGTTCTAACATACGTTTAAGTTCGTACTTAAAAATATTATCATGAGGTATAAAATTCCCATTATAGGCTTTAAGATTCTTGAATTCTTCCTGCATATTATAGATAAATCTTTTTGAAAAATAAAAATCGTCTTTTTTTTCATTGGTTTGCAATGAAACTTCTCTGAGTATATTAAGAAGACTCAAACTATTTTCTCTCCATTTTAAAACAGCTTTTCGCACTTCGCCAGAACGTTTCATAAGAATAATAGTGAATGAGTTCTTATCTTTCTTATTCTTATTTTTAGCTTCTTTTTCTGCTTCATAAACTTTATTTAATACAAGTTTTAATGGAGTTTTATAATGAGCGATAACCACCCCCATTGAAGCTGTTGCATTTGGCCCCATTGTAAGGAACAACCTGTTACCTTTCTCAACAAATCCTGTATTATTATTCCAGTCAATCTCTATCTTACCATTATTAAATTTTATGTGTCCTGAAAAAGCAGCTCTTAATTTTTCCATTACATCAAACAAATCTTTTAAATTAACAAAAGCAAGCACATCATCGCCACCACTATAGATTAATTTACCTGTATGTTCTTCTTCTACAATTTTTCTTACAAATTCAATACTATAATTTCTTAGTGCCTTTGATATTGCTGAATGAATTGCAGGTGTAAGAATTTTTCGTTCAGAAATATTATTCAATTTTTGCTTAAATTCTTCTGGTAAAGATTTCCATACCTCTGAATTGTATGCAAATTTAATTTCAGGCAAATTTTCACCGGACAGCCATTTCCCCATATTGTCGCCATCCAGTGCAATAACCGCATAATATGGATTTGGTCTGGCTTCTATTTTTTTATATATCTCTTTTAAGTGACCTATCAAAGAATCTATATCATTATCACTTATTTCAATGCCGAACTGATCATTGATTGATTTTGTAGTAAGGTTCTCTTTGTAAAACCAGTGCCCATCTAAATCAGGAACATTTTTTATAAGAGGATGTATTCCATAAAATTTATCTTTTACAATCCTTTTAAATTCTGTAACATAATTTTCTATCTCTGCCTTTGCAGAGATAGAAGCTTCTTTTTTGAAATCAGATGAAGCTACTTCCGCTGTTGAAGGAAAACTAATAGTTTCTTCCATTTGAAATTTTTCTTTTATATATATTTCCAGACATCTTTTAATAAAACATATAGCACATAATCCTTCGCCATCAGTAAAAAATTTATTCAGTCTATTATCAGAACGAAACTTTTCTGTTAAGTTGGCAGAAAAATTTTTATTCCAGTTGAATTTTGTTCCTTTGGTATCAACAAAAAATATTACATCTCTTTCTCCACAGAGCGAACATTTTTTACCTATCTCCTGCAGATTTTCTTTATCTGGAAATTGGACAAATTCCCTACTGCTTTTTCTTATTCCCATAGATTTTTCCAGCGTGGTGTAAAGAATCTGATAAAGTAGTCCTATGTTTGGTTTATATTCACCGCTTTTTTCTGCAAAATTCCATAGACTGTTCCATTTGTCAATATATTCTCTATCAAAAAATGGGCACAAATCGCTAATTGTAACATCTCGTGTGTCCTTTCGCCATGGGACAGCAACCCAATACATTTGAGGGAAATCGGATAATTGTAAATTTACTTTTTCCTGTTGAATATCACCAGTGGGAATTTGAAGTTCTTCAAAAATTTCCCGTTTTATTTTATCCATCTCCTGTTTAATACTTTCTTTTATATTTATTACGATTTCTTCAATTTTTTGAGATTCTGTTTCAGGTATTATTGCTACGAATCTATTAGGAATTGTTGGATAAGTGATATATTTTGAATAAGAATTTTTAACTGGGATACCCAACTCTTTTTCTATATACCAATCTATAAGAGGTTGAGCATATAAATCAGGATAAATAATTGAAGTAGGACCATAATTTTCTATAATTTTTTCTATTGCAATAAAAGTTAGATACGAAAGCAGGAAACTCCCCATAAAATAGTCCTGTATTTTTCGTGCCTGAATTATGAACGACTGAACCGGTCCTATGGTAAAAAGAAAAAGAGAATTATTCTGAAATCCTTTACCTGCGTTTATTGCAGTTGTAATTTTTAAATGTTCTTGTAATGAATGGTCAGGCACTCTTGTATCTGCTGGTAGTATTGCAAAATACTTACTCCATTTTTTATCTTTTGTTTTTTCAATGATAATTTCTAAAAGATTTCGCCAAAAAAAGAAAAATTTCTTTTTATCGTCTAAATAACTTATCTCATCTTTGATATCATTTAATATTTGGTTTATAATTTCAAAATCATATTTTTCTCTGTCTATTTTTATGCACTCTTTACTTAACGGATGACGTATCTCATTTAATTCCTGTTTAATTCCTGCCGGTAATAAACTTCTTTCCATACAGGATGATATATGGTCAGAATATAAATCTATAGATATATTATCAATTCCAAGTAAACGAGCATATTTTTGGGCTCTACTTATATGGGAAGGAATATCAAAGGGTTTATCTATTGGATCATGTAAGAATTTTTTAACCAATTCTTGCCAATCATTCATTATAATTCTCACATATTTTTAATAATTCTTGAAAAGAACCAAGATAATCATTTTTTATTCTTTCAAATATTTCTCTTGATTCTTCACGTGTATAGGTATGAACAAGTAAATTTCTATCATTAATCATTTTAAGCCATATCTCATCACTATTAATAAGTTCATTTTGATATGCATATTTGAAGCAGTCGCGGGGATTATTACATATTATTCCTGAATCCGATAAATACTCCTTTATTAATTTCCACGATAATTCATAACATAATTCAAACCTTTTTATAGCCCCATCAATTTCAAGGTCATCTTCTGCTTCTTTTGCAGCTATTTCAAGATTATTAAAAGCCTTTTTAAAATCTGTCATCAATCTTTTAAGTCTTTCTCTCATAAAGAGTAACCCCTTCTCTTTCAATCTGTTGTTTTAAAGAGAAACTGGCTGTTTTTAAGTCCACTATATCAATAGGCCCATTAAGTTTTAATTCTGCGACATTTTTATCTGTATCAACTGCTATATCAATATCTGCTCTTTTATGAGCATCACCTCTTGCTCTTGACCCAAAAAGAACAATTCGTCTTGGTGTTAATTTCTCTTTTATATCATTTATAATCTTACTTAAAGTAGATGGATAATTAAGTATATGTTTTATTTTCTTTTCTAACATTTTATTTGATAACTCTTTCCAGAAAGTATCAATAAGTGTATAATCAGGCTTTTGTGTTTGATTGTTAAATTTTAAAACATCTCCTTGGGGTAGAAACTCTCCTGAAAGTCTTAAAACCATCCAATAGTATTTACTATCTACTTCCAGAACTTTAAAAATTAAAGGAGAGCTTCTTCTATTATGTTCTGCACTTTTAACAGTACCATTCTTGTGCCTGACTGGAAACCCAAATGCAGCAGACTTAAATATTTGGTTTCTATGATCATACCTAAAATCGTGAAAGATTTTGCCAACTTCATTTAAAGTATCAAACCATTTATCTTTCCCATCTTTACTTATTATAAATCTCGAAAAACTTAAATTAGAATAATCAGTTACAAAGTTTTGAGGATAATTTTCTGTTCCAGTAATTAGTTTTTTCACTTTTTTAAAATTGTCTATAAGCCAATCTGCAATTTTTTGAAAATCATTTCCTTTAAGTATAAATTCAGGAATTTTGAGATTTTTACTATTTTCCACTTGTATTACTGTAATATTTCCGCCTCCTCTTCTAGCTCTTGTGCCAAATCCACCTAAATAAACAGAAGCCCAGAAGGATGCAATTGCTTTTTCAAGATTTTCTTTATCTTGAGACAGAAATTCAATTATAAATACTGACCCTGGTTTTATATATTTTCTTCTTGGAGGTTTTAAAACAGTTGAGTAAAACAAATAACCTATCCCTCTATAGTTTCCTATCAATTTTTCCAAATTAAAACTCCATTTACAGTTATATTTATTCTCTAAATCCTGTTTCAAATCATTTCCATAAGATAAATTTTCATTTGTAATCCTTATGAGAATTTTACTTTTTCCAATCACTTTATCTGCACTTCCAAAAATTTCTGCTTCTTCTTTTGCAAGTTTTTTAATATCATTATCTGCTTTTATTGCTCGCCACCAGAACCTCATCATTCCTTTAAATTCAGATGGTCTTAATTCAGGTTCTCCTTTTACCGTAGATGACATAAACATAGGAGTTATAACTCTACATTTAAAGCAAATTTTATACACCCTCTACTCCTTTTATAATTTAATAATTATATTAACATTTTTGTTTTCTTTTGTCAATTAATTATTTTTTTAAATCACATAACATTCTTCATATTTGGTTATTTTACCAAAACCTAAAATAATTATATCTTTTTTGTGTTCTTCTTTAATCTTATAAATTCTTATTGTATCTTCATCAGGGTTAATTATTTTTTTAAGTCTCTTTCTAAGATGTTCCTCTTTTTTCTTATCATTAAATTCACACTCAAAAACACTATATTGGACTCTTTCCCCAAAGCCCATTAATAGCTTTGCTATTCTGTTTCTTCTTCTATCATTAGAAACATCGTATGATATAACATAAAACATTTTAAGTATTATATATGAAACAATCTTTTAAAAAGTTTCATCTTTTTCCATTTAATGGGATGCGAAATTTAAGTCTATAATTTTATGTTATTGAATTTCCAAAAAGCATTATCTCTTAATTTTCTAAGTTAAAAATAAATTATATTATTTTTTTAGAAGTCAACAAGTAATTGAAAATATTTTGAAATTGTTATATCATTTTCAAAATACTGTATATTTAGAAAATAAAAAAAATAGAACAAAATAAAAAATTTTGGTATATATTATATTATAGAGAGTGTAATTTTATGTGAACTTTGAGTATTTGTGAATAAAAAAAATTTAAAGGAGGAATTTTATGAAAACGACGGAAGAAAAGATGAAAAAATTTTTCTTTATCTCATTTGTATTTCTTCTCTGTTGTCTTTATTTTGATGTAACTTCTACCTATTTGGGGGTTACATCAAACACACCTCCAACTAATCCTTTCAGAGGAATATATTTTGAAGCTAACACATTGGCACGGTCTTATATGCTTAAGTATAATATTCCATTTGGATTATATCTTACAGCCTTAAAAGTAACATTCATATACACTTTATCTTATTTCCTTTTCAAATACATACCGGGTATTCGTATAATAGCAGGATTATTATTTATATACCAGGGATTAAGACATATAAAAGGTGGGTTATCTTGGTTTCCACATTTTTAAATTGCCCTGC
Organism: uncultured Spirochaetia bacterium; assembly: GCA_964605455.1. Lineage (GTDB taxonomy): Bacteria > Spirochaetota > JAHITG01 > JAHITG01 > JAFGFC01 > CAZSCZ01. The sequence goes on along the minus strand of CAZSCZ010000011.1, from coordinate 1,213 downwards.
ACGTAAATAAGGCAGATAGATGATGGCAGGACTTTTAATGTTGCAAAATTATGGCTCTAATCTTTATCCTTATATATTTTAGGAACAATAAAAAATTTAGAAAATTTTTTGTCTAATTTACCCAAATATTGCTTTTTTAAATATTTTTTCATTTCTTTAATTCTTTTTTCTTTTAGTGCTTGATAATATTTATATGCGTTTACAGATTTTTCTTCAGGTGTTGACCCAACAAAGTAATCTATAGGCAATCCATACTGTTTTATATCCCTCTTTTTTATACTGTTTTTTATATTGTGTTCTTTAAATTTTTTAAGTTCTACTTTTTCGTTGGCTTGTTTCAAAGATTCTCTCTTTTCCTCCTGAAATTCTTTTATTATCTTCTTTTTCAAAAAATAATATTCAAGAGGGTCATACTCAACAATTTCTATTCTTGCCTTTTTATTTTTATTACAAGAGATAAGCAAAATAATAGGAATAAAGAACAATAAAAATATTCTTTTCTTCATTTGTCACCTTTTTTATCAGAGTATCTCCTAAATATGATATAAAGTAATTAAATCTATCTCAAACTTGTCGCAATCCCCTTTTAAATGGGTCTTCTTTCTTACTGCAAGTGTGGGACCCCCCACTTACAGGATGTAAGTGGGGGGGTCGCAATCCCCTTTTAAATGGGTCTTCTTTCTCACAAAATAAAAGTGAGACTTCCTCTTCCTCTAAAGGAAGAGGTCGCAATCCCCTTTTAAATGGGTCTTCTTTCTCACTTTTTAAACAAAAAATCTAATTTCAATTTATCCTTAATTAAATGTCGCAATCCCCTTTTAAATGGGTCTTCTTTCTCACTTAGAGCTAAAATTGAATGGCAGGATAACTACCTCTTTGTCGCAATCCCCTTTTAAATGGGTCTTCTTTCTCACTGAGTATAGTAACGACATTGAAGGACTTCACGATTGGTGTCGCAATCCCCTTTTAAATGGGTCTTCTTTCTCACAAGACGGCATAGCACGGGACAAGACGAGACATATCTCATGTCGCAATCCCCTTTTAAATGGGTCTTCTTTCTCACAGCCTCTCTATAATTCTTTATATATCAAGGTGTTTTATATCTATTTACTCTAATCTCTAATATTTAATAATCTTTAATCTCTAATCTTTAATCCTTAATCTTTAATTTTTAATTTTTAATCTTTTATAATTTTTATATTAACAACCCACT